>JAOUPJ010000072.1 GCA_029879945.1 Gammaproteobacteria bacterium | reverse complement strand
GATGCCCTCAAACACCCAAAGGAGACGCGTGTGGCTCTCCGACCTTAGATCGTAGGGTAAAAATTTCTCTGGTTTTATCCGTTTTACGTTCCAGGTATGAAAATACTCGTGACTGCATAGCCCTAAAAACAACTTGTAAGGCTCACTCAACTCTTTGGCCGAGAAGGCGGGCAAATCATCACGACTACATAAAAGACTGGTACTGGCGCGATGCTCCAATCCACCGTATCCATTACCAACTACCATGACCATGAAAAGATAGTAATCGACGGGAGCCTTCCCCCCAAAGAACGCTATTTGTGCTTCACAAATTGGCTTAAGGTCTCTCGCGATACGTTCCAGATCGGCATTGTGTGCGCCTGTAATTACCACATCATGCGGTACACCACAGGCTTCAAAGCGAATGTGATCGAACTGCCCTATTTCCACGGGATGATCGATCAGCTCATCATAATTCGCGGCTTGGTAGGTGCCAAACCCGAATTCCTCCGCGTTCAAACGAGGCATCGCAGTGGCCACTTTCCACAATTGATATTCTTTGCCATCTGGGGAGAGCAGCTCTAGCGTGCAAGGTCTGTCCTCCAGGCCTTGCGCAGCCATAAACAGGCTGGTGCCATTGAAATAGGCAT
Source organism: Gammaproteobacteria bacterium (assembly GCA_029879945.1). Taxonomy (GTDB): domain Bacteria; phylum Pseudomonadota; class Gammaproteobacteria; order S012-40; family S012-40; genus JAOUPJ01. The sequence goes on along the minus strand of JAOUPJ010000072.1, from coordinate 12,512 downwards.
GGGTCTTGTCCAGGTGGGCAGCGCGCACAGACAAGTCCCAGGCATAAACCTCATAGCGCAGACATAAATCACGCTCGCAGCTTTCCACCTGCCAGGTCTGCTTGTCCACTTTATCCACCGCCAGCATTCGGCCCTCAGACTCAGCCCATAGCTGCACAATATTTTTTGCAAAATCCCTTATCATATAGCTCCCAGGGATCCAGGCAGGCATATGCACTATCTGTCCACCGGCAATCGGCTCGGGTATGTGCAGTGTTACCTCATAGACATGCGCTTCCGGGCGCACCGGCTTCACCGTGTAATGGTTAGCGGGACTATTCGCTGACATAGGTTCTCAATGTGATGAATGCATCGTTGTTACAATACAGAACTGGATAGGCTGAAAGACCAGACTACTGGGCACCGGACTTTTTAAGAATATCAATGATTCCGGGATCTTTAACTCGCTTTGCCAATGCCAGCGCATTGTCTCCGTTTTTGTCGCGAATGTTAGGGTCCGCCTTATTTTTTAACAAAAACTCCACCATATCTTCATTGATATTACTGATGGCGATAAAGAGTGCGGAGTAGCCGGTGTTTGAAACCACGTTCACATCGGCTCCCTTTTTCAACAGCATATTGACTATGGCCTGATGCCCATTGGCCGTGGCCGCAATCAAAGCGGTATCACCGGTTGTGGTCCGGGCATTGATATCTGCCCCTTTCGCTATCAATACATCCACCACCTCTTTGTGGCCGTCTTGGGCGGCCAACATGAGTGCAGTAATGCCCTCATAACGATCAAAGGTCGCATTTACATCTGCCCCTTTGAGTAAAAGCAATTTCACGATGCTGATATCACCACTTCCGGCCGCAGTATGAAGGATCGGAGCACCGAATTGATTGCTTGAATTGACATTGGCACCACTGTTAATGAGGAGCTTGGCCACATCCAACTTGCGAGCAACCAATGCCAGAAACAGGGCGGGGTCCCCTTTCACGTCTTTCGCATTGGGATCATGTTTATCGCCCAGAAGCTTTTTCACTTCTTGCAGATTACCGGCTTTAACGGCATTAATCAGCGCTTGACTAGCCGATGCACTGACGGAAATCAGTGTTGGGCAAATCAGGCACACTAACAAGATCAATAACTTCCTGCTCACTTAGATGGTACTCCCGGTCTTTGTTGGTCTATCATGCCAACTACATGCCATTCATAGGGGGCGTGCGAGGACTCACTGACACAACACAGACCCCTTTATTCCCCCACTCTCACAGCCAAAACATCACAAGGTGTTCCATGCAGAATGGCATTGGCGGTGGAACCCAGCAATATACCTAATCCGTGCCTCCCGTGTGTGCCAACAACAATCAAATCGACGCTGTTAGATTGGGCAAAATTGAGTATCTCACCCTTAACAGAACCCAGTAATACCTGGCTTTTGACATGCTTCGCATCTAAATCAGCAACTAGAGACTGCAAGAAGGATTCGCCCCTTTTAACGAGCTGCTGCTCCACATCCAGTGAAACCAGCGGTGCCAATTCATAGGGGCTTTCGGTAATCAATGGCTCGACCACGTGAACAAGTAAGACCTGAGCATTTTTTTCTGCCATGGTCATCGCCTTTTTCAAGACAAGTTTCGCCTCAGAACTCAGATCCACTACGACAAGTAAATTCTTATACAAAATCCACCCACTCTGTAATGTAAAAATATGTATTAGTTTAAACCTTCCCGTCCGTGAGTAAAATCCCAACTTGGCAGAATCTAAACCTTTTTTTGGCATTCACGAGACGTGTATTCAGCGGATAGCTATTTCCCTACTTTAACTCGGTGAGATTACACAAATTGGGTCCGAAAACAGAAAAACCTGGCGTCGACAAACCTCTGGAGTACTGCATGTCTATATCAAAAAGCTACCACCCCGATTCACAGCGAGTCACAATACAAATCGATGGTAGCCTGACACAACGAGACTACGAAGAGTTTTCCCTCGCATTTCTCCATCATTCAGCAAACGAGCACTACAATATCGAACTTAAAAACATATCCAATCTGGACAGCGATGGAATAGGAATGCTGTTATTGATGCGCAGTCATGTGAGAAAAAACTGTGAAATTTCTATAAGTGGTTGCTCGGATGATGTCAGGAAGGTCTTTGGTGCGCTAAATCTAAGCAATCTGTTTAATGTTCACTAGTGCGCAAGGGCTAACTAGGGTTGGGCAAAGGCACCGGGGCTAGCGGCGGACACTCTCCGCCGTACAGAACAGCAGTGCTCATATTGCCAAAACGGTGTCAGATGGGTCTCTGGTGAAGTCTGGGCCTCCAGCTCTTCCCGTCTCACCAGTCCATTAAGACCAGAGACCAAACGAAAATCATAATTCTGTGCATCGAGGAACTGATAGGGCTCGACCACTAGGTTGTTTTCCACATTGCCCTCACCCTCCAACCACATGCCTTGTCCTGAGAAAATACTGTTTTGAATGACCGCCTCAGTTCCTTCCTGCGCAAAGACAACAATGGCATCAGATTTGGCCGAAACCACAGTGTTATTCACAAAAAACAATCTGTTCTCGGCAGTGGAATCGACTTGTTGTTCACCGAAGGCCACGAAAATATCCGATCCACTCTGTTCCGATTTCTGCAATACATTTCCCATCAGTACGGCTTTTCCAGCATAAGGCAACGCCACATTCATAGTGGCTCCACCCCGGTCCCCGTCGAGAATCATGTTGTAGTTGATTTCATTATCCATGGCATAGGAACGGATCTGATCACCTCGCAGCGGAGTGTGAAAATAATTTCCCACTAAGGTGAGCCTGTCACCGCCTACCCACAACTGACTAGCCTGTGGATTGCCCGACTGGCCATTGGCATCAAATTCTGAAAATCTGATTTGAGTGTGACCTGCTTCGGCAACTACTCCAATATCGTTGTCATAAAAATAGCCATTGCATACATGGCTATCACGTCCTTTCAATCTTAGGCCTACGCCATTCTTATCTTGTGAAATTGCACCAGCAAAGCCCAAATTTTCAATTCGTACATCGTTTCCGTTCAGCGTCCACATCGCCTGATGTGGATCGTCATCTAAAATCTCACTTGATTTGCCCAGTCTGTAGTCCTTAGGTGTGACGTGCGCCAGACCGCCAACACCCCGAAGTGTGAGATGATTTAAGGCACTTTGTATGAATTCGTCATAATAGACACCCGCCATCACTTCGATCACATCGCCCTCTACAGCTGCCTCAACCGCCGTCAGTAGCGAGCTAAATTCTTCGCCTTCACCCACACGCAGAACACGGTGTGCAGGAAGTACTACATTCGCTGTTCCTTGAGAAACTGAAAATTCCATAAAGCGAGGGTAGCGTTGCTCTTTGGGATCATAAAGCGCCAAGGTGTAGTCTCCATCTTGAAGATCCTTGACCTGAAAACTCCATTCACAAGCGTCCGCAGCCAGTTTTGCCGTGGCTAATGGTTGAGATAGAGACATGCTCATCTCGTCATAGCCCACACCTTCAAAAATCTGAATCTCCTCACGATTCTCCAGGCTCAACAAACTGCTATCCACCTTTCCAGTTACGCCACCCCTATTCGCGACAAAAATCTTTTTCTCTACAACTATTTCTTTTCCCTCTTTTTGACAACGTAGTGCGAAATATTTGTTTTCCCGAATGGCGCTGATGGTTTCTATCCCCAAAACCCCTTTTTTTCCTTCCCAGTCTCCCTCGGCAAGACAGGATTCAATGTTCTGCCCCGACCACTGCAGTGTGATGACACCATCCCAATCCACTTCCTCCGCAGAAGCGGTGAGTTGAATCTGTGGAGACGCGGATGCAGAGACGGCGACCTCTACCGCCTTTTCCACACTTCCACCAGCCCCTTCACAAACCAGTATAAATTTTTCTGCGTTGTAAATACGGGTAGTCCAGTTCCCTTTAAGGTTTTTGCCGCCTAACCAATCACCCTGTGCAACACAGCTATGTGCCTGGGTAGCTTCCCAACTAATAGTGACCTCTTCTGAAAAAGGCACCTCACTACGATCCGCCGTCAGCAATATCCTGGGTTTGGGAGACACAACCACTATCTGGATTTCTTTTTCCAGTGCATGAAGCCCATCATGACAGGAGATCTTCAAGCGAGTGTCTTCAGATAGTGGAACAGTAGAGACTAGACCTGAGGCATCCACGGAGCCTGCCCAAACCCCTTCAGGTGTACTTTCAGCACGGCAAGTTCCATTTAGATTAGAATTCCAAGCAATCAAGGTGGCAGAACCTTGTTCCACTTCAAGTTGTGCAGCATCCAGCTCCAACTGTGGTTCAGCCACTTTTATCTGAATAGATTCAGTGACGATACCCCCATCGCCCACGCAACTCATCGAGAAAGACTGATCTGAAACCAGTGGGCCGATTTCCAACTTCCCGGCAGGGGATAGGTTTGTGGATACCAATTCGGGAATAGCGCATTCACTGGCCCCTGGGGCGCGCCAACTCAATTGTATAGTTTGATTGTAGTCAGACTGTGCACGAGACAAGTCTAATTTAAGCAGCGGTGCAGAATTGCCATCATGATGACTATTATCAACGCAGGCGGCGATACTGACGCAGCCGACAGAGATCAGAGTGACGTGGGGCTTTTTGAGGAGTGATTGCATCCAGCTCAACACTTCTGCCAATTCCTTGTGTAATATCTATAGTATCAAAGGCAACAGCAAAATTCAGGCAGAATTCCACTTAAGGTATGGCAATTCTTTTTCAACTGATGCCCCAGTGCAATCCCCAGCCACTGCTACGACACACAAAGCGACTGGCTGGCCCCCCTACGTTTGACAAATTATTGAAACAAAGTCTGTCTGGTCCTTCAAAACAAGGGGCATGTTTGTCTATTTAGCCCAAGTTTAGTATTGATTTTATTTAAATTTTTTAAAAACTGTGAGCCAAGCATAGAAATGTCAACTGCAATTGCACTCTGACGAGACGTTATGGTCAAATAGAGGAGTAGATAAGTATTTAATTATATACTTTATTTATTTAACGATTCATAATTTTTATAGCCGTGTAAGGAGAAATGCCATGGGCAACGTTGATGCAGTGAACTTCAACATAGCTGACTCAAATGGCAATGAGTCACTAAATAAGTGGTTCGACCAACAGTTTGAAAGAAAAATGAAAGAGATTGAGGCGAGTAAGCGTCCTTCTCTCGCCCTCATAGCAACCCAAGGGACGATGGATATGGCCTATCCCCCTTTTATACTTGCTTCCACGGCAGCCGCCCTGGACTGGGATGTCAGCATTTTCTTTACGTTTTATGGACTGAATCTGTTGAAAAAAGATTTATCACTGAAAGTCAGCCCACTGGGTAATCCTGCAATGCCAATGAAGATGCCCATGGGGCCTCAATGGTTTAAGAATATCAACTGGGCTATTCCCAACGCCATCAAGGCAGGTGTTCCAGGATTCGAAAATGTGGCGACTGCCTTGATGAAGAAGACAACCGCGAGCAAGGGTGTCGCCGACATCGCTACCTTACGCGAGATCTGTATTGAATCAGGTGTAGAACTCAATGCCTGTCAAATGACAGTTGACTTGTTTGGGTTTAAGAAAGAAGACTTTATTGACGAGGTCACCGATTGGTGCGGAGCCGCTTCCTTTTTGCCTACTGCCCAAAAGGCGGACGTTGCTCTGTTCATCTAATAACTAACCCCAGTTATATAGTGACTTAAACAACCGCCCTGGAGAACCCAGGACGGTTTTTTTTTCGAATATTCCTACGGTGATATCAATTCAAAGGCGTTGTCTGATGTGTCGTCGACGCTGTCTATCCGCATCGATTCTGTTTTTGCCCCATCCACTGCATAGGTCTCGCCCGTTGCACCCAGCACCGAAACCAATGCATATGAACCTTCATAGGTGTTCATCACCACATTGTTAATAACATCAACAGTGCTTTCCAAATCTAACACGGTAGAAGCCAGTGATGTGGCACCGAGCGGATTGAGATATAAGGACGTTGTGCTGTCACTGCTGGCGGAATAGAGCCACAAGGCACCCTTTTCGGAACCTATTTCATCAGACCGTGTTGTCTTACGCGCAACCCGCGCCCAAGCTGCCCCGAAGGTGTTGACGGAGGAATTTCCGCTGTACATACCATGGCCAGTCCCGTCCTCTTTTTCAAAATGGGCTGTATTTGTAACCCCGCTTGAGGTGTTCCAGAAGATCCAGTTATTAGAGGTAAAGACGGCATCCACAGCGCTTGCCAGGCTTACATTATGCCCCGTAGTGCCATGAACATTCTGCAGAGCGGTTTTATCCACCCGATGCAAATCGTCATTTCCGTCCTGATAAACTATAGACTTGTCCGTTAGTGCAAACTTTCGCACACCACCTGGAATTCCTGAGATAAGCAGTTGCGCCACCGCACCACCTGATCGGTTCACACGATAGATCTTATCCCCATCATCGAAAAACAGATAATCCAAGTCATTGGCATAATCTACCCATTTTTGTCCGAAGGTATGAAGGGGATCACCCGAGTTGCTTAGGGCGTTTGCATCACTATCATAGCCATATAGAATGATAGCGCCAGCGTTTTTCGAATTGTCGTCGGCAAAAAGGTAGACACCATTGGCGTTGGGGGTGAGTTTACGAGGGGTTCCGCTAAGCCCTTGGAGCAGGTCAGTTACTTGAGTAAAGGACAAGTCCACTTTCTGAACACGATTTCCCTTTTTAACTAAATAACTATCCAGTTGACCTGCTGCGTTACGTATTCCTTCAATGACTTTATTCGCGTTTGTCACACTCGCATTCTGGTCCGAACCCAGGGAGATAGCGCGCCAGGACGAACTTAGGCAAGTTGAATTACTTCCTTCATTGAAAAGAAAAACCGATTTGTTTCGGTCCGTGTAGTCGGTCACGGAGTCCTGGCCGCAAATCGCCGCGATGGCCGTTTTGTTGGATAATTGTTTTGCCACCGGTGTCCCACTGCTAAGCAGCGCATCGATTTTGTAGAGCACGCCATCGGAATTGAGAACGACCAACCAGGGATAGTGGATATCCTCCACTGTATCATTATTGAATTTCCCGTGAGGAATGAGATAAGTATCCGGGTTTAGATTACCATCCAGGTCCCCGATATTAAGAGAACTCCCGCTTTCCGTTTTGACCTCCGCGACATTTCCTACAATCGCTCTAGGATTACTCGCAAAGAGTTTACTACCACCCCCAACTGCTTCACCTAAATAGAAATGGTAGACCGCCGTCGTTTTATCCTCTTCACCGCCGCCATTACCATTACCATTGCCATTGTCATCACCCCCCCCGCAGGCAGTGACGAGTAAGGCGAGCGTCAATAGCATACCCGAGTGTAATAGTTTTCTATTCATCCTTTCCCCCGTAAATTGATCATCGTTGTAAGTGGAAGAGGCAAGCTTGGCCACGAAGAGATCTGGCTAAAAAACCCCGCCAATTAGTAGCAATATTAAGAGATTCGGGAATAAGATATATAAGTAAATTTACTTATTGGAGATTGCTGTTTTAACAGCAAATGGGGCTCTGAAGAAATGTTACACACGCTTGTGTGCAAAAGGGAGGAATAGTACCTTAGTAAACAAGTAACACATTTAGTGACGGCGCTCTATCTGTTTGCGTCTGTCTGATATAACCTGGACACCCATATGATCCACCAGAGGAAAACTCAATTTTTGTGGCTCGGTAGCGCGCCATTCACTAAACGCTCGCCATTCCTGTTTTGAAGAGGAATGATTTGAGCTGTACGAAGCTTGCAACACCAGCAGTTTCTCCATCTTCGCCAAGTCACGACGAGTGAGGCTCAGTGCCACCTCAACCCAAACTTCAACCATATCTAGCATATTTTGCAACGTCACAGGGGCGAATAGTTGACGCATACTGTGCACGGCCCTATAGCTGTTCCGAGCGGCAGACATCTTATCGACGTATTCATTAACGGCCAGTATGCCTTCACCATCCTCTACCAGCTGATCAATTACACCCATATCCAAGAGCTCACTGGCGGAATACGTTTTTCCACTTAATATTAGTTTTTCTGCTTCAATCACACCGATACGCTGCGCAAGGATGGGATAAGCGCCCATCGCGGGGGTTTGGTTGAATAACACTTCCGGCAAACCCAATCTGGCACTTCGCTCTGCGATAATCGTTCGACTGGAAAGCGCTATTTCAAAACCTCCACCCAGGGCCTTGCCGCGTACTAAGGAAATCATTTGGATAGGTAAATTCAAATTCACGAGATTGTTATAAAAAAGTCTTGCACAAGTACGGGCGTAGTGACTGAGTGATACGCGATCCCCCGCATCGATCAAACGTTTGAAAAGAGCCAGATCACCTCCCAGGCTAAACACATCCGGATTCTTTGACGCCAGCACTATGCTGTGTATCGATTTGCCCAAGGTATTGTGTTGGGAATAGCTAGCCTTTAGCCTACTTTGCAATAGACTCAATTCCCGCAAAAGATTTACGTTTATACACGGTGTGGGAAATGGGTTTAACAGGCACCATAAGGTATTTCTGTGTGGATCATAACGCGTGGAAAACTGTGTGGGATAACACTCCCTCTGGCTTTTCACGTCGCCTGTAGTTTCGAGATGCAACATAAATAAAGAAAACCCCACCCAACTGGATTTTTTCCTATTCAGAATAACACACTCACGAATCAAAACGCCTTTAATTCTCAGCTGATCTAAGTTAGCATAAGTTAACACCACACCCACAGCTTAGCCTTAAATATTGGGATTTTTTATGGCATCTCTGGAAGTCATCCGGGACGTAATATCAAAGGAAATGAATATTGCTCCAGAACTTATCGAGCCAGGAACCCATCTTATTGATCTGGGTATTGACTCGCTCATGGCATTGACCGTTTTGTTTCAACTCGAAGACCGTTTTAACGTAGAAATTCCACCGGATATAGTTGACACAATTATTACAGTTGATGACATATTGACGAAGATAAATGAGTTGCAGAACTCCAGTGAACACGTCTAAATGAAAAGAAGGGTAGTCATTACCGGTTTGGGTGCGATTTCCGGGCTAGGTTTTGGTGTAGATGATTTTTGGCAAGGTCTCTGTTCCGGGGCTTCAGCGATAAAAGAGATAGTTGAGGAAGGCCCAACAAACAGTGTAAAGCTTGGTGCGCAAGTTCCGGAGTTTGATACCGCTGATTATTTTGATGTAAGTAAAATATCTTTTTATGACCGCTTCTCACAGCTTGCCCTAATCAGTGCGCGCGAAGCCATTCAAGATGCGGGGCTTGCTTCCGGTGATATCTTACGAGACGCGGCCGTCATCATCGGAACAGGATGTGGTGGCAAGCACACGGATGAGGCTACCTACTATCAGCTTTATGTTAAAAAAAGTGCACGTGTTCACCCGCTTACCATTCCAAAGGGGATGCCCAGTGCCGCCGCCAGCGCGGTAAGCATGGATCTAGGAATCAAGGGTCCTTCTTTCTCTGTCACCAGTGCCTGCGCTTCGGGTGCTCACGCAATTTTTCAGGCCTATTCCATGATCCAGTCTGGCATGGTTGATCTGGCCCTTGCAGGTGGAACAGACTCACCTTTTACTTTTGGCCTGTCCAAATCCTGGGAGGCCTTACGCGTCCTGTCTCCAGATGGGTGCCGACCTTTTTCGTCCAACCGGAACGGTATGGTCTTGGGAGAAGGGGCTGGCATAATTGTGTTGGAGTCTGAACAACACGCTCTAAAACGTGGACAATCAATTTATGCCGAAATAGTGGCGTGCGGACTCTCTTCAGACGCCGACCATATGACGCGCCCCAACCAAACATCTATTTCTTTAGCCATACATAAGGCGCTCGCCCAGGCTGAGGTCAAACCCTTTCAGGTTGACTACATCAACGCCCACGGCACCGGAACTGTACTCAACGACCAAGTTGAGAGCCTGGCGATTAAGGAAGTCTTTAAAAATTACGCTTACGAAGTACCAATATCGTCTTCTAAGTCCCTCCATGGACACGCGATGGGTGCCTCCAGCGCATTGGAAGCAGTCGCGACGATCAAGTCGATCGCAGACCAAATCATACCCCCTACTGCCAATTTTACTGCTGGTGACGAATTCTGCGACCTGGACTATGTGCCCAATGTGGCTAGAAAGCACTCGATCAATATTGCCTTGTCCAATTCCTTTGCCTTTGGTGGGTCCAACGCTGTGCTGGCCTTTAAAAGATACATCTAGTGACAACTGACTTAGAGACACACTCCTCCAAAACCAGGTACCATTTAGACGGACCGGGCAGTACGCACTCCCAGATGCAGGAACGCAATCTTGTTCGCTACTTGGAGCGCCTGTATCAATCCATAGAACGAGATCCAAAACCCAGTTCAACATTCGGTGTTTGTTCCAATTGCGGTCCTGTAAGTGAACAAACGCATGAATTGATGGCCAGCCACTACGATACGCCTTTTTCATTTTTTGAATGCTTTTTGGACCGGGATTATCTGGCCTATTCTATGGCCTATTTTGGTGAAACCCCCGAAGAGATCAGAGCTTCCACGATGGATCTGGAACAAGCCCAGGAACGTAAATTTTCACTCATATCACAACGGGCCGAAATCTCAGGTAACGAGCATATTCTGAATATTGGTTGTGGTTTTGGCTCCTTGGAAACTTATCTGCTGTCCCGTTACCCTAACCTTCGCATAACAGGAATTACTGGCAGCCGTGTTCAATCGGAGTATTTAGCTGAGCGCATCGCAAACAAGTCTGATCCGTTCCATGATCGGTTTTGTCTCATTTATGGGGATTTTTCCCATTTAGATTTAGAAGACATCGGTCTGGCGAAGTACGACCTGGTGACTTCTATCGGTGTGTTTGAACACGTTTTCAACTTGCGGGGCGCACTTAGGCGTATTTCTGAACTCGTCAAAAAAAATGGTCGTAGCTTTCACCATTTAATAACTAGCAAATATGCGGTTCCTCGTTTTCTAAGCCCCACGGATACCCGCATAGGAAATTACTTTCCCGGAGGCCGCATCTGGCCGCGAGAAGAATTGAAACGTTACACCGAAGACTTTGTGCTACTTTCTTCGTGGGACATAAACGGTCTCAACTATTACCGAACGCTAGAGTTATGGCATGAACGATTCTGGTCTTCCCTCCCTAAATTGAAAAATGTATTGCCAGACGTAGGTGCCATTAAATTTTGGAATGAATATTTTCTGTTGTGTAAAGCGGTGTTTGCACCTCTGCAGGGAGAATTCTGCGGAAATAGCCAGTACCTGTTTGGAAAAAGAAATTAATACAAGAACATAAAAAAACCCCGAAACTCATTTGAGTATCGGGGTTTCGGATTGAACCCTGGCAGTGTCCTACTTTCACATGGGGAAACCCCACACTATCATCGGCGATGAGTCGTTTCACTTCCGAGTTCGGAATGGGATCGGGTGGTTCCAACTCTCTATTGCTGCCAGGAAAACTGGGTGAATAACCGGGGTCAGTGTATGACCCCGCCTATTCCAATTCGGAATACACATAGAGGAACTTGCTTTTCAAGATCCAACAACCAAAACAAAACATCTTGGGTGTTATATGATCAAGCCTCACGGGCAATTAGTACTGGTTAGCTTCATCCATTACTGAACTTCCACACCCAGCCTATCAACGTCGTAGTCTCCGACGGCCCTTAAGAGAGCTAAAAGCTCTAGTGAGATCTAATCTTGTGGGGGGCTTCCCGCTTAGATGCTTTCAGCGGTTATCCCGTCCGTATTTAGCTACCCGGCAGTGCCACTGGCGTGACAACCGGAACACCAGAGATACGTCCACTCCGGTCCTCTCGTACTAGGAGCAGCTCCACTCAAATCTCAAACGCCCACGGCAGATAGGGACCGAACTGTCTCACGACGTTCTAAACCCAGCTCGCGTACCACTTTAAATGGCGAACAGCCATACCCTTGGGACCGACTACAGCCCCAGGATGTGATGAGCCGACATCGAGGTGCCAAACTCCCCCGTCGATATGAACTCTTGGGAGGAATCAGCCTGTTATCCCCGGAGTACCTTTTATCCGTTGAGCGATGGCCCTTCCACGAAGTGCCACCGGATCACTAAGACCAACTTTCGTTCCTGCTCGACATGTCTGTCTCGCAGTCAAGCACCCTTATACCTTTGCGCTCATTGCACGATGTCCGACCGTGCTGAGGGTACCTTCGCGCTCCTCCGTTACTCTTTAGGAGGAGACCGCCCCAGTCAAACTACCCACCATACACTGTCCCCGACCCGGATAACGGGCCTAGGTTAGAACCTCAAACATGCCAGGGTGGTATTTCAAGGATGGCTCCACGACAACTGGCGTTGCCGCTTCAAAGCCTCCCACCTATCCTACACAAACATATTCAAAGTCCAGTGCAAAGCTATAGTAAAGGTTCACGGGGTCTTTCCGTCTAGCCGCGGGTACACTGCATCTTCACAGCGATTTCAATTTCACTGAGTCTCGGGTGGAGACAGTGTGGCCATCGTTACGCCATTCGTGCAGGTCGGAA
>JAOUPJ010000325.1 GCA_029879945.1 Gammaproteobacteria bacterium | reverse complement strand
CCGCAAAACAGAATGCCAGAACCTGTTTTCGCCGAAGGGGAAGATGACCTGGATGCGACCATGATCATCCCAAGAAACAAAAAGCCAGAGTATCCCAGATGAGTTCACTTGATTCTTCAGTAAATCCGCTCAGCGTTTCTGCTGAAGAATTTGCCAGGACACTGCATGCGCGGATTGCCCATCTCGATGAGAGTAGACGCCTACGCGCCCTAAAGGGGGTCATGACATTCTGGCTGCAAAAAAAAGGCGCAGCATCAAACAGCTTGGCCGAATTTGATTCTTTATTGAAAAGATCTGCGGTTGGCAACATGCAGAACTGGCAGCAGGCGAGGGAAAAAACGCAAAGCAGCCTAGATGCTGCTGTGGCTTCATCACCAACTGTCCCCGCTGTTGAGCCTAACCCAGAAAATTCCGCTAGCTCCTATCTTCCCAGCTCAGATGTTCTGGCACGACTACAAAGTATTAATCGTCTGTGTTCTGCTCCCGCGCAAGACAGTACTGACCTGGACGAGTTATTACAAAATATCGAACAAAATATTCAAATCGCATATAGCCAGTTACAAGAAGCAACGGGCAAGCGCAGGTACCAGAACTATTCACTTCCACAACTGGCTGCAATCGCATCGCAGACAGTGACGGATAGTGAAGAGGCACTGAATGAGGCTGCCAGAGAATCGTTTGATCGTATTCTGTCTTCGGTTAACCCGGATTCGGTGTTAGCCACTATGGAGAAGAGCAAAGTTAAAATTGGCCCGTTTCAAAAAGCAGCCCAGTTGGATGCTATATCAGAAAAATATTCTCAATTGAATCTGTATCATGAGCGCGGTCGATTGGTTAGGGATTTTAAGTCGATCTATAAAAGTTTTCTTTCTAAAATGCGTAAGAGGCAGGATATATGATTACTCGCATTGGTTCTTTATTTTTTATATTACTGTTTACACTGCTTGGCGGTTGCGCGTCCACGGGTTCACAAACAGATGACAATTTCACGTATCTTAAAAAAGGCATACGCATCAATCTGACTGCTACCAAGAATCTTAACACCTATAACAGGCAATCCCACTCTTTGGTTTTGGTCGCCTATCAGTTAAAGGACCCCAGTGTTTATCGTCAGATGCTGGATGATCCGGAAGGTTTAACCAAGTTGCTGGAAGGGGAGTCGTTTGATAGCAGCGTGCTTTCAAAAAGAAAATTTGTTATGCAGCCATCCGAGATCAAAGATCTGTATATGGACCGCGTGGAAGGGGTGCGATATCTGGGAATTGTAGCGGGCTATTTCTCTGATGATTTGCAGTCACTTAGCCAGATTATTGAGGTTAAAACCAGGGAACGAAATCCCTATTTCTGGCGCAAGGAAGACAAGGACCCGGCAGAAACAGTCGTCGAAGTGACTTTGGATAAGGATCGCCTTACAAACGTTAAACTAAACAATAAGCAGTGGGCCTATAATGACTGAGAATCGACCTATCTACTGGAACGAGGGGCTATTTCTACGTCCTCAACATTTTCAACAGCATGATGAGTATTTCCACAACAGACTACGTGAGCTGTCGACAAATACGAATCCCTACTACTGGGGCGTGGTCCGCTGCACAATCCAGGAAAGCAGACTCAATAACCAGATTCTCAATCTGGAAGAAGCTGAATTGGTATTTCAAGATGGAACACACGTCATTTTGGGGAAGAACGCACAGATTGAAAATCGTTCCTTTGAAGAGTGCTGGGGAAGTCGTGGCGACACGATGGGCGTGTATGTGGGTTTACGATTACCCATCAAACGGGAAAACAATCTAACCCAGTATGATGCAAAGTTAGATGATGCAAGAAAGATCTACACCACCAAGCGATATGCAGCCAATCCGGTCACCGCAATTATTTCAGATCAGTTTCAAAGTGAAAGTCAGGAAGAAATTTCTTATCTAGATTTCAAGCTTCAACTATTTTTTGGCGATGAGGCCCTTAACGCCGTTGATTTTAATCTGCTAAAAGTCGCAGAAGTCAAACGTTCGGGTTCAGAGGTTCGTCTCGTTTCTGACTATGTTCCTCCGTCAGTGCGGGTTGGTGCTTCAAGCACTCTGCGTAAGCAATTAAAAGATGTACGGGAAAAATTGATTTCTCGTTCCCGTGAATTGTCGCTGTATAAAGAAGACAGGATGGGCGATCTGAATCAGTTGTCTGGTCGGGATCTGGTTTACCTGCTTGCACTGCGAGCGCTAAATCGCTTAACACCCAGGTTACATCATTTGCTGGAACAGGACGACGTACCGCCTTTTACGATATATCTATTGCTACAAGAGATGATCGGAGATTTGTCCAGTTTTTCCACCACCTACGATTTATTTGGACTGGATGTTAGCGAAGATAGCGATCCTGCCGAAGTGCGTTATGACCACGAGAATCTCTACAAGCTTTTCAATCGATCCATCGTTACCATTGCTTCATTGCTGGATGAGATTACTGCCGGTCCGGACTATGTTTCGAGCCTATATTTCGACGGGACCTACTACTACAGTGATTTGGATGAGCGTATTTTTTCAGGGCTTAATCAGTATTTTTTGTGCGTGCGTACACAACTGCCAGAAGACTATATCGTCTCAGCCATCTCTCAGCTCGCCAAGGTCTCTTCACGGGAACTTTTACCACTCTTGATCGCGCGTTCCTTGGCCGGTGTTATTCCTGAATACCTTGCTTCGCCCCCAACGGCATTACCACGACGCAGTGGAAATTACTACTTCCATTTAGACCCCAGTGGCGATGCATGGTCGGCGCTTAAAGAGGGCAGGAACATCGCTGTGTATATGGATAATCCTCCAGCTGATATTGAATTCGAACTAATGGTTATAAGTGGGAAATAATATGAGTCAGTCTTCACTTATCGATGTCTTTAAACACATATTTGTCTATGTGTTGTGGTTAAAACGAAATTGTGCTTCTACTCAACCGGCCTACAACGAGGTGAGAAGTAAAATACTTGCCATGCTGGAAGCGACAGCGTGGGCCGTACGTGAACATAATATTGATCCTAGAGACTATGATGATGCGCGGTTTGCCATTTGCGTATGGATAGATGAAACCTGTATGAATATGGGTTGGGTCCATCAAGATGAGTGGTTGCGTTCCTTATTGCAGATGGAGCTTTACAAGAGCGCGCGTGGTGGAGACGAATTTTTTGATCGTTTAAACCAGCTTGCCCCCCATCAAAATGAAGTGAGGGAGGTTTACTATTTCTGCCTTTCTCTAGGTCTTACCGGGCGCTTCTGCCACGAAGGCGATGAAATGCTATTAGAGCAGCTTAAGAGGGCCTCTCAGAAGATGATTGCGGGTGAGTCCTTGTCCCCTATGGTATATCAAAAAAGGGCACCCTTTAGAGAGGCCTATGTAAAGCAGGCGGGAGACGGAAATACTCCAGGGAAGACCATCAAAAAAACCGACAAGTGGTCACCCGCCAAGACATGGTTAATTTCGGTGCCTCCTGCCGTGTTCGGTATTGTTTATGTGGTCTATTTTTTAGTGTTGGAAGGTGTCTCGGATACGCTGATAACTCGGGTAGTGGGTGGTTAATATGTGGGAGATAACAAAAAAGGTCCTGCTCTGGTTGTTAGCCATTATTGTTGTGGGCGCACTGCTTTGGTTGACTTCATTTTTTACTGATTGGCCTTTGGAGTTTGTAGTAGGTGGTTTTTTTGGAATAGTCGCTGGAATTTATGGATCGGTATATCTTTACAAGTATATCAGGCGTAAGCGAGAGGAATTGGAACTCAAACGGCGCGCGTCCCAGAAAGAGATTCAGCGCATGGGACGTCTGGACGTATCCTGGAAGAATGCTGTTGCTCGAATTAAACAGTCAAAGCTCAAAGAATCGGGTGATCCAATTTATGTTCTACCGTGGTAT
>JAOUPJ010000071.1 GCA_029879945.1 Gammaproteobacteria bacterium | reverse complement strand
CCCTATTGTCCAGCGGCACGAACGATTGCCAATTTGCTGGAAGACTGGAAAGACACCAAACCCTACGACAAGGTTAATCTGGAGTGTCGTTCACCTCAACGGACCATAACCGCCGAGACGACGGCCCAGCACGGGCTCAGCTCACTGATCGGTCTGAAAATGGCTACCAGTGAATGCCCCCACATGAGTTTCTTTCGGCCCATGGCCCGATTTCACCTGCCCCTTTCTACGCCAGAAGAGTACAGTTTCAGAGCGATCACCAGCTACCTACTGGGACAATATTTCCAGCAGCACGGCCTGCCTAGCGCGGGCGAAGACGTGCTTCTGGGGCTTATCAAGATCTATAAAAATGTGGAGATTGTGAACAGCCATATTGTAGAGCGACTGCAAACCGACAAGACGCAGGACATGACGGTGAGTGCGGTCGTGATTCTGGATGTGTTGTCGAAGGTGTTGCCGGATTCAGTGCATGAGTGTTTGGAGGATTTGCGTTATCTGTTTGAACCCTTCCTTCAGAACGCATCGAACCAATAGTTATTCAATAATTAACCTGCCTCGATACATTCCCATCTGGCAGGTAAATTCATAGACTCCCTTATCCAGCGCATCAAATTGCACATAGGTCGCCTTGCCGAGAGAGAGATCCCAGGTCTTCCCCAGGCTGTTAAAAAGGACTTTTTCCGCGCATGGGCTGGCGTCCTTTCTAATGAATCGAAGATTGATGGGTTCACCGCTGCCTGTCTTGATGGCAGCCGGGCTATAGACTCCATTTTCGACGATGATGTCAATAAACTCACCCTTAGACTCCACGAGCCTGGATTTGGGTTTTGCAATCCAAAACCACCAAATGATTCCAAGAATGAGGAGCAACCCGACTACATTGACAATAAGAGTCATCAAGTTGTTTCCGGTTTAAACAGGCGTAATCGATTGGCGTTGGAGACCACGGTAAATGAAGACATGGCCATGGCGGCACCTGCAATAATTGGATTGAGTAGCAGACCAATCACAGGGTACAAAATCCCGGCCGCAATGGGAATGCCTAAGGAATTATAGATGAAGGCGCCAAACAGATTTTGTTTAATATTCGCCACTGTCGCCTTGGAAACGGATATGGCATCGGGCACGCCATCTAAAGACCCGCGCATTAAGGTGATATTTGCGCTCTCTATGGCAACATCGGTTCCTGTACCTATGGCAAAGCCCACATCGGCCTGGGCCAAAGCTGGCGCATCGTTGATGCCATCCCCCACCATGCCGACCTTATGGCCTTTTTGTTGTAGAGCGGTTATCTTTTCTGACTTGTGCTGAGGTAAGACATCGGCAATAAACTCGTCCACACCCACTTGCTCGGCAACCGCTTTAGCAGTCGCTGCGTTGTCGCCCGTTAACATCACCACTCGTATGCCCATGCGTTGCATTCGTTGGATAGCCCCCTTGGAATCAAGCTTAATAGGGTCAGAGACCGATAATATCCCAGCAATTTTTCCATCTACGGCGATGTACATTGGAGTCTGTCCGCGTTCAGCCATGCCTTGCGCGGCATATTCAAAGTCTTCCAAATCGACGGATTTCTTGGCCATCAACTTGGCATTCCCCAATAAGACCCACTTTCCGTTCTCCAATTGGGCTTCCACGCCATGACCGGCCAGGGCCTTGAATTCTTTGGTTTTACTCAGTGACAGATTCATGGTCTCGGCCCGTTGTACAATGGCCTGCGCCAGTGGATGTTCCGATCCCGTCTCAACGCTGGCGGCCATTTGAATGAGGGTGTCCTCGTCCCATTCCGCTGCATGCACAACACTCGTCAGCCTGGGCTTTCCTTCGGTAATCGTTCCCGTCTTGTCCAAGACAATGGTGTCTAATGTTCCGGCTGTCTGCAGCGCTTCACCGTTACGAATGAGCACCCCAAACTCTGCCGCCTTACCCACGCCGACCATAATAGAGATGGGGGTAGCGAGACCTAGGGCGCAGGGACAGGCAATGATCAATACCGTCATGGTGGTGACCAGGGCGAAGCTGACCACCGGATCAGGGCCCAGATTGAACCAGGCGATGAAGGTGAGTACCGCAATGATTAAAACAGTAGGCACAAAGACCGAAGAGATTTTGTCTGCCAGACGGCCTATAGCTGGCTTGGAGTTTTGTGCGCTGCGTACCATCTCTATGATCTGAGCCAGCGCAGTCTCTTTGCCGATTTTTTTGGCCACAAAGAGAAAACTCCCACTGCCGTTAATGGTCCCACCTACGACCTGATCGCCTTGGGACTTGCCTACAGGCACAGGCTCTCCCGTTAACATGGACTCGTCCACATGAGAACTTCCTTCAATGATTTCTCCGTCAACCGGGATTTTTTCGCCAGGTCTTACACGTAAGGTTTCATTCAGGCCCACATCAGCAATCGGGATATCCAGTTCTTTACCTTCCCTCACAACCCTTGCCGTTTTGGCTTGAAGACCAATAAGTCGTTTAATTGCCTCTGAGGTCTTTCCTCTTGCCCGCATTTCCAGCAGCGAACCGAGATTGATCAGGGCTATGATTATCACGGCCGCTTCGTAATAGACATGCTGAGCCGACTCCACCACCAGCGAGGGAAACATGATCAATATTGTAGAATAGAGCCAGGCCGTCCCCGTTCCCAGGGCGATTAGTGTATCCATATTGGCGTTATGCGCCTTAAAGGACTTGATAGCGCCTCGATAGAATTGAGCACCCGAAAACCACAGCACAAACAGTGTAAGAATGGACACCCCGGCCCAGATCAAACGCCCCTCTGAAACCATGGGATGCATGCCCAGTATGCCGGTTATAAAAAGGGGTACTCCCACCGCCATGGCGACGATGGTTTTGCGCATCAGGGTCTGGTAGTGTTGGCGCTCCAAGCGCTCTTTTTCAGATTCATCGTCTTCATTTTCCAGCACGGCCGCCTCGTAGCCTGCTTGGGAAACGGCCGCAACAAGCTGTTTTACCGAGGTCTTTCCTGATACCTGTGCGGTGTGATCGGCGAAATTGACTTCCGCTTTACTAACCCCTGGAACAGCCGACAACGCCGCCTCCACACTGCTCACGCATCCCGCACAGCTCATGCCTCCAATGGAGAGCCGGTATGTGTCGTCCCTGTTCATATGTGCAAATTCCTTAGCTCCGATCATGTTGTATCGACCTGATCCAAACGAGTTTTGAGCCCTCTTTCTGGTAAGCTAGACAATAAACGGCTAGTTATTAAGCATACCTTGATCCTGGGCTTGATTGCGCACACCACGATACCGGTATAGCCACTGCCTTAGGCTCGGCCAAACAACGAAACTGACTCTCAATCGTGTAACATGGGGACCCAAAGCCCCTAATACAATAGTTTCCCAAGGACACAGCTCCTTACTGGGACAGCTAAAGTATAGACCCACTTTATTTAAGTGTTGCTCCATGCGATACCAGCCTGGGAAGCCAACCATTCTCTGTGTTGCTAATCCTAAAACGGGTAATCGACGCGTTTGCCACCTCTGTGCGAAACACAGCGCCAAGTTCCATTTTCAATACATAGGCTAACATCATACGTATCACTCCCGCGTGGGCGACGAGGAGTACTCGTTCACTTTTTTCGTTATTAAGAATGTTTTCAAAACCAGAGAATATCCGCTTTTGAAAATCCAGTAGGCTTTCGGCATTTTGAGGGCGATTTTCATCTGGAAACATCCAGAATCTTTGAATCTTTTCTGCATCGGACTGTGCGATTTCTACCGCTGTTTTTCCTTCCCATTCTCCAAAACCAATTTCTTTAAACCGGTTATCAATCACGAGTTCCAATCCTAGGGTTTTCGCGAGTTCACTCGCAAAGGCCTGACAACGTACTAATGGAGATGAATAGATAATATCCCAATTATTATAGTCTCCCACTGCATCAAACATCTGTTTCCACCCCTTATCGGATAAGGGATCATCGATCTGACCTCGATAGCGTTTACCCCCAACTGGCTCACCGTGCCGAATCACGTCAAGAATTTTTTCTTTCATGAAAATATTTTCCTTACTTTTACACCATGGAATAAACCCTTTTTAGGTAACCCCATCCTCCAACAATTGTAACTTTCAGCTTGGAGTGTCAAGTATACGCACAAATTTACAATTAACAATGAACCTAAATTTCCCCATATTGATCAACTTTTTTACAATCAGAAGACTGTGATATTCCGCAACAATCCTGCTCTATAGATTAAAGAGATTAGTCCGATGAAAGATCTAAATATCTATAAGGACATTTTGAACTAGTTGTATGAGAAATATACATGCGGCGTTACAAGAGTTAAAGACAAATTATGTGTCTGGCCTTCCGCTTAAAGTAGAGGCCATTGAAAGCCAGTGGCATCGCTTTCAGCAAGACAATCTAGTGGATTCACTAAAAGAACTCTATATACTGGCTCATAGCCTGACGGGCTCAGGCGCAACCTTTGGATTTTCTGCACTCACTGATACTGCAAAAACTATTGAGCGCCTGATCAAACCCTACCTCGATGGGGACAATGCCATTTCTCCCCAAGACAAAATGGTTATTCACACAAAAATAAACCACTTTAAAGTTCTGTTAAAAAGAATAAACGAAAGCACAAACCATATCGAAACCATTTCAACGGTTAAGGGAGTATCTCTTAAAGCCAGTGACTCATTCCATAGCGTACTCTTGGCAGATGATGATGACGACACCCGGTCACTAATCTCTACTCAGTTAAAGTCTTTTGGTTTTAGTGTTATAGAAGCTCGAAATGGGGCGGAAGCCATTGAATGTTACAAAGCACATAAACCCCATATTATTCTTATGGATGTTATTATGCCGGAAATAAATGGGTACGATGCAGTAAAAGAGATTCGCAATCAATCTCGGCTTACTTATCTGCCTATTATTTTTTTAACTGCAAATGACGATGAAAGTGAGGTCGTGCGTTGCATCGAAAGCGGTGGCGATGATTTTGTGGTCAAGTCACTAAATAACTTTCCAGTGATAGCAAAAATTATGGCGTTCCAACGCATTGGAAAACTCTACAATGAATTACAAAATTACAGAAGCGCTAACGAAGAAGAGCTGACACTGGGCAAACATGTGTTTGACACCGTGCTAAAGCGCAATCACACTAAATTAGACAATATATCAGTATGGAACCTTCCTGCTGGCCACTTAAGCGGTGACGTGCAACTATATGATCAATCACCCAATGGAGAACTCAATATTTTTATTGGTGATTTTACCGGTCATGGATTACCCGCAGCAGTAGGAACGCTGATGGTTTCAGACATTTTTTACTCCATGACACAGAAAGGAATTCCGGCTGTAGAGATCCTGACAGAAATTAATAACAAACTTAATACCGTGCTACCAATGGGCCGTTACTGCGCAGCGTGTTTTGTAAACATCAACCGCTCTACCGAGAAAGTTCAAGTTTGGAACTGTGGACTACCAGAAGTATATGCGGTTTCTGAAACTGGCGAAATTGATCAAATATTTGAATCAAAATCGCTACCTTTGGGAATTTTACAAATTAAGGGAGAGCACATAGAACCTGTTGTTTATTCTAAAAACGCCTCCCCTCTTTTAGTGGCTCAAAGTGATGGAATAATAGAAGCTGTCAACGGACAAGATGAGATGTTTGGTGTAGAAAGATTACTTGATACCATAAGAAACAGTAAAAATCACAGCGCTGTTTTCGACAAAATTATAGGATCTGTTTTAGAGTTTCTGGACGAAACCTCTGCTTTAGATGACATTTCACTTGTTACCATTGACTTAAGTAAATAAAACACAATTTCGAATTCAGTTCAATCCCAATGCTGCTTTTACTTTACTTACATCTAGATTGTTAATTAGACCTACCAAATTGGGATAGATTCTTTCATGATATCCATACCCACCATTTCTCATCTCATCAAGCGCGTCGGCTTTTGACCAGCCACTAAACACAATTCGATATGCAGCAAGAGTGACTCCCGTTCGATCAGAGCCATGCCAGCAGTGTATCAGTATAGGGCCAGTACGATCCTTAATAATGCGTAATGACTCAATTAATTGCTCTTCTGTCACACTGCCCGCATTCATCTTCACCCTATGCAGCAAAAACCCACCCTCTCGAAGCTCCCGGTCATCACTGTGATTATTTCTAAGATTTAAAACTTCCTTTATATTAAGTGACTTCATATCCGGAATATTGTCATCATCGGGCTGCCTAGAACGATATACCCCTTTGTCGACTTGATAAAAATTCTCTAATTCCGTTCCGATTACCGGGGTGGCCCAGGCGTGGGGGCGAACCCTTGGTTCTGCGTAAGACGTGGAAAGAGCAACAAATAGTAATATTGTAGCGACATATTTCATAACTTAGCTTCTCCAATTCCCTTCATGTCTTTCCATTGAGACCGCGTAATTTTATACAATACATGTTCGCACAGGGGGTCAGTTTCAGCGATCAAAGGGTGAATAAAATTCGTATCCACATTAATCATACCCAAACGCTGCATAACCGCCAATGATCTCTTATTTAGAACTGATGTGAATGAATACACCTGTTCCAGTCCAAGTTCACTAAAAGCATAGTTCAAAGAAACCTGCGCCCCTTCTGTGGCATAACCTTTTCCCCAATAGGCCCTGGCCAGACGCCAGCCAATTTCTACGCATGGACTAAATGGGAGCGTGTAGCCAGGTTCATTCAAACCAATAAAACCAATGAACTGTTTACTATTCAATAATTCAACGGCCCAGAATCCCCAGGAACGCTCTTCTATTTTAGACGAAAATTGCGCTATCAACGCATTACTTTCCTGAGCTGACAAAACACTGGGATAATATTTCATTACTTCTGAATCGGCATTGATTGCTGCAAACACAGGCAGATCCTCTTCTTTCCACTGCCTCAGGAGCAATCGTTTTGTTTCAATCTCAACAACACTCATAGGTAGCCGACAACTCCTGACCCAACTGAAAGATTAGCGAGCCTCTATATTGGTTCCTTGATGAAAAATCATTTTCCAATTGTCGCCATGTCTCTGCCAAATAGAACAACGCATCGAACCTTTGGACTTCTTGTTCTCTGTATTCAACTTGGTAGCGACATAGACGGCCAAAACAACTTCTTCTGACAAGGGCTTTATGCGAAACGCATCCAGCGACCAACGTGTGTTGACTTCCTTATTCAGCAACCAGTCTACTACCTCTCTTCTACTCGTTAGCCTACCCGTACTTTCGATCTCTTCGAACTCCTGCGCCAAGAGTTCATCAAGTAACTCGGGATTCGATCTTACATCTGAATGCAGCAGCTTTTCTTCCAGCTCTTTTATTGTTTTCAAAAGTACAGTCATAGCGTGTCAACTGTTACTTATCAGACCACACGGCAAACTCATTCCCACCAGGTTCGACAAAATGAAATCGACGCCCCCCGGGGAAGGAAAATATTTCTTCATTAATCTCCCCACCGTTTTCCTTCACTTTTTGTAGCGTGCTCTCTAAATCATCGCTATAGAAAACGACCAAAGCGCCCCCATTCGCTGCAGATGAGTGTAATTCAGATCGATAGAACCCTCCATCCAATCCGCTGTTGGCAAAAGCCGTGTATTCCGTTCCATAATCCGTAAACTGCCATGAAAAAACCGATTCAAAAAAGGTCTTGGTGGCAGATAATTCTCTACACGGAAACTCTACATAGTTAATTTTTTCGTGAATACTCATCCCAACTCCCCTTATTAGTTGTTCATTTCCAGTACATTTCCTTTGGAAATGTTTCTCGTTTTTCCAGCCTGTTCAGGTATTCCTCTATATCAGCGCTATGTTCAATTCCATGCTGCTTGGCCCAGGTAAGAATATGATAGTAGTAAATATCTAACATGGTAAATCCGACTTCTGATAAATAGGCATTATCTACAATAAATGCGGAGACAGACTTGCTCGCACGAAGAACCCTGTTTATAGATTCCGGGTAGATATCCTGAGGCCAATTGTAAAAACGCTTTAGCGGCCCACCTGCTTGCTCCGAAAACCAAAGATAAGGCTCAATCTCGGTAAGACCATAGTGCATTTTACTACGAAAATCATAAATACTATCTTGCGTAACAGGAACCAACTTGGCATTCCCGGAAATTGAGTTCAGGTACTCTATGATTGCTAGTGACTCGGTCAGCGCCTTTTCACCATGGATCAGTACGGGCACTTTGCCATCTGGATTGATTTTTAATAGCTCAGGATTTGGTCCGTCCCCAACGAAGGGTTTAATTCGAATAACATTGCAGTTCAATCCTAATTCCTGAATCGCCCAGAGCACTCTTTCTGCCCTGGACCGAAAGGGATAGGCGTAAAGTGTCAATTCGCTAGATTCTTTCATTGTAAAACCACTTCGTATGTCGACTGCACAAAGCCGCTTTGAAATTCTTTAGTGTGTATATGTTTAAGATGTAGATCTTTTTGTAACTTCCCGAAAAGAGGAATCCCTTCTCCCAACAAAATAGGAATTCGAGTTAAAATAATTTCATTTATTAGTGAACATTTCAGAAATGACTGTATCGTCTTTCCGCCATCGATATAAAGACTATGACAAGCTTCTTGTTCCAACTTTTTAATTAAATCGGCAACGGGGCCTGAGTATAACTCTGCCCGTTCCTTAATCTGTTGTGGCAACTCTGTCAAGGCTCGGCTTAGTATCACCACCCTCTTTTCCTCATAGGGCCACTCACCAAAACTCAGCACCTTTTCCATGGTGTTTCGCCCCATCACCAGGCAGTCGACACTGCCGAAGAACTCCTTGTAGCCGTAATCTTCCTCACCACCACTATTATCGGCGTCCATGAGCCAGTCAATCTCGCCATTCTTTCTGGCGATGAACCCATCCAAGCTGGTGGCAATAAAAACCGAGATTTTCACTTTTTCATCCTGATCGCGATCTTCCTTCACGAATTAACAATGCCTGCAGTAAGACTTTACTACTGCAGAACCTCCCTCACGGCTTGATCACCAGCCCAATTTTCGGCTGCCTTTACGATACCCATCACCCGCTCATATTGCCCGGGCTCCAGGAGATCCGCAATCTCGAAAACGACCCCGTTATCTGCCTCTGTATCAAAGTAGACTAGACGAACACCGCTGGAGGGTATGGTACATTCCTGTGCTATCTTGTACCCTTGTTCGAGCAACTGACTTCTTTTCTCATCAAAACCAGCCTTTGTATACCAACTGGCCATATGCTGCAGGCCTTCTGCTTTTTTCTCAATAAACTCGCGGTAAAGACTGGGTTTTTCATCATGCTGCTGTAGCAGTTCAATCTGCATAGATCCGGAATTGGCCAAGGCAATGGAAACCGTTGGGGAGTCACTGGCCTTTCCGCGATAGACATAATCAGTAAACTGGATTTTTCTTTTTATGAAAAATGGTCCCACTCCAAGGACCCGGGACCAATAGTCCATCGCACGATCAATATCTGAAACAACAAAAGCCGTTTGCCTCAGCTCTCCAAATATCCTGCTCATACTCCCACTCTATGCTATCAACCCTAGATTAGAATTTTGGATTATTCCGGCTTATGACACACCGCTTCTATATTGTGGCCATCGGGATCTATTAAAAACGCACCGTAGTAATGAGGATGATATTCTTCTCTGAGCCCAGGTTTGCCGTTGTCCTTGGCGCCCGAGGCCATTCCGGCTTCATAAAAGGCATCCACCTCCGCACGATTGTCAGCCAGAAAGGCGATATGCATGGGAGATTGCGCCTTGCTATGTTCTCCAAACCAGAAGTCTGCTTTCCCCTCTTTGCCAAATCCGGCCCAGCCCTGGACCTCCATCATCAACTGTATTCCCAAAGGAGACAAGGTTTTAAGATAAAACTCTTTGCTGGTCTGGTAATTTGATACCGCAAGTCCAATATGGTCTATGATCATTATCAACTCCTTGATTTATTGTTAACCATAATTATTTAAAAAAAATGTTATAGCGGGTTGTACACAGTGTACGGGTGTTCCGTTAGACGAGTCTAAAAAAAGGGGATGTGAGCCGCATAAAGCACAGCATTCTCTATACAGCCCACCTCACTCCATGGCAACATAATTGGGTAGAGCAATAATACGCTCTATCCATTCCCGTATAGCGGGATAACTTTGCAGATCAAACCCTCCCTCATGCGCCACGTGGGTATAGGCGTAAAGAGAAATATCTGCTATTGAAAGTTCGTTCCCAACAAAAAATTCCGATTGGGATAATTGCCTCTCCATGACTTGAAGGGCTTTGTGTCCTCTTTCCTGTTTGGATTCGTATTCCCGCACCCTATCTTCAGGTAAACCCAAATACCGTGCAATATAGCGGGCGACCGCAATATAGGGTTCATGGCTATACTGCTCAAAAAATTGCCACTCTAGTACCTTCGCCCTGGAAAATCGATCTGAAGGTAAATATTTTGTACCTTCAGCCAAATAATTTAGTATGGCATTGGACTCTGCCAGATAGCAGCCATCTTCTAATTCAAGCAAAGGAATTTGCCCATTGGGATTTTTCTGTAGATATTCTGCAGTCTGTGTTTCCTTTTTTAAAATATCCACATGAATCCAATCATATTTTATTTCCAACAAAGACAACAACAGCCTAATCTTGTAACAATTCCCCGAATAAATATCGCCGAAAACCTTCACGCACTAACTCCAAAATGCAGCATTACTTCTAATTGGTATTTCCATACAATTTAACCGGCCCAATTGGCCATGAAGTTTGAGATTTCAGTATATTGACTGCCAGACTATCACTCGTCCCTTCCAGTTGTAAACGCAGTTCTGCAATGGAGGGCTTGTCCATTTCCGTTACGGGACGAAAAATCACTCCCATAGTATTTCCATGTCTTGCAGCTAACTGTAAACGCCGCATTTGTTGTGAATCGGAATGTTCGCACCAGGCCAGTACTGCACCACAGGTACCTGAGCGTAAAGCCTGCTCGACTACACACAGTGTGTCATCATGCTGCTTGGTTTTCACCAGTAGAATCTTGGAAACATCAATTCCTAATGCCGCCAAATTGGGGCCATAAGGAATATAGGGTGATGAAACCCAGGCTATCCACTTGCCTTGCCGACTCATGCGCACCAAAGTGGGAATCAACAATCCTAACTCTTGTATGCCAGGTTGAGCAGTAAAGACTTCGCTAATCGCAGCCTGTGGCCAACCTCCTCCGGGGAGCAATTCATCGAGTACGGCGTATCCGGTGGGAATAGACGGCCAAAGAAAAGACTGCCTTGATATCTCATCTGCAACTGGCCACAACGGAGCAGGCGGTAATAGTTTATTTGCGTTTGGTTGTATCACTTCCATTGTGTTCCTCCTTATAATGTGGATCCGTTACGAATAATCCCTACTCCAATACCTTCAATGTCCAATTCCTGGGTGTTCAGGTTTACCTCAATAACCGAGAAATCTGGATTTTCCGGGTGCAAAAAAATTCGACTTCCTTTGCGCTCAAACCGCTTAACGGTAACCTCGTCATCCAACCTAGCCACCACCAGATCCCCATTTTTTGCTTCATTCGTGCGATGTACAGCCAGCATGTCACCTTCTAAAATTCCCGCGTCGCGCATACTCATACCTCGAACACGTAGCAGATAATCGGCAGGAGGATGAAACAGGGTTGGCTCCAAGGCATAGCGATGTTCGACATGTGCCTCGGAAAATATCGGGCTGCCGGCGGCGACACGACCAATCAGGGGAAGCCCGTCTTCCTCTACACTTTCTTCACCCAGTATGCGAATTCCACGCGACATACCGGGCATAACTTCGATAGCCCCCTTACGAACCAGGGCCTTGATGTGGTCCTCAGCGGCGTTTGGCGAACGAAATCCCAGAGCGCTGGCAATCTCTACCCGAGTAGGAGGAAGCCCCTCGTCTGCCATGTATTCTTTAATAAAAGCCAAGACTTGGGTTTGGCGATCCGTCAGTTGTTCCATTGCTTCAGCTTCCTGTCTTTTCGATACTGTTTATTCATACAGTGCTTTAAAGCAAAGATAGCAGATCATTTTAAATAACACAACAAAACTGTGAAGACATTCTCAGACTACCCGGTTAACTTTAGTTCACAATGACCCGATATCCCTTAAGAGTCACGCGGAAAATATATTTTTCTCGTTAAATCAAAAAGATAAAAACATAACATGAACGTAGATTACAAAGTTGGGGAAGCTACGACAGTTTTGAACTGGGAAGAACCACTGATTGCGGTTCTTTTCTTGGTAATTTTCACGCTTTTCTTCAGTTTGCTCAGCTACAAGAACAAACTGGAACAACAAAGAAGCACCGAGGGCCAAGATATTACCCATCAGGCCAGACGCATTCAGCTTCTCTATGAAATTTCTTCCACTCCGGGATTGAGCTTTGATGAACAGATTCAGGCCACGCTTAAGGCCGGGTGCAATTTACTTCATACAGAGATGGCAAAGATTGCCTATATTAATGAAAAGGAAATGAGCAATACCACCTTACATGCCCATGTCATTGATAATTTTCCGCTAAAGATTGGCGGGTCTACCGAACTGGAAAAGACACTCTGTGCCCCAGTATTTCAAAACAATTTGCCGCTTGCGATAGAAGATACCAAGGCTCCTAAATGGTCTGATAATCCCTATTGCAAGGGCACATCCATTCGTGTTTACCTTGCCGTGCCTCTTTGGGTAAACGGTGAAAAATTTGGAACTATCGCCTTTTTCAGTCGTTCACCAAGAAGTGAGCCCTTTCAAAAGAAAGACATTCATCTCGCGCAGCTCATATCCAGATGGACAGGCGTAATGCTGGAACGTCGCCAGATACAACTAGAAAGCGAGCAGGCAAAAGAGAGTGCGGAGGCAGCGAATCGCACCAAGTCAGAATTTCTCGCCAATATGTCACATGAACTTCGCACACCTCTGAACGCCATTATAGGCTTCACCGATTTACTTCTCAATGATGATACGCGTGTAAGAGATGCGGTGGAAACCGACTATCTTCACCATATATCTGACGAGGGCGAGCAACTGCTCTTTTTAATTGACCAAATACTTGATCTATCCAAAGTGGAAAAAGGTAAGCTAGAAGTACACTACGATAAATTCGAACTGGTGGAATTGGTAGAAGGACTAAATAGTGGCATGACGCCACTTTTGAGAAAAAATAATAATCATCTGACTATTAAAGCGAACCGCGAAACAATTCACATTATAAGCGACCGACCAAAGATCAAACAAATATTACAAAATCTTTTG
>JAOUPJ010000324.1 GCA_029879945.1 Gammaproteobacteria bacterium | reverse complement strand
CCGATCTTTGTATGTGTTTTTCTCTAGCCTGTTCACGGAGTTGGTCTGACTCGCGAAAAATACCCAGTGGCTTTAACACGGCGCGAAGCTCGTCGTCACTCATTAGGCCTTCCTCGGTTCCGACGACCTGACGGCTATTAAAGATTTTTAAAACGGGTACGTTCTCGATTTTATATTGCTTGCGCAATTCCTGTTGTTCGTCTATGTCTACTTTGGCAAAAATAAATTGACCAGCAAATTCTTTGGCCAGGGAAATCAGCTTTTCGTCCATCGCCATGCAGTGTTCTGACCACACGCCCATAAACATGACCAGTACCGGTATCTGACTGGAGTTATCGATTACGGTAGATTGAAAATTCTTTGCGCTGACTTCAAAAATGTAGGCTTGGGCGTGGGACATGGCGTGGGTCTCTCTTGGTCTACCTATAGTATATAGCGAAAAATGTGTATAAATATTGAGTGAATTTACCTAGCTCTCACCGCGCACCTTTCCTCTTAAGGACTTGATGCGTGCCCTGCCCGTCTTTTGCGTCAGGCGCCTCTCTACGGAAGCCTTGGTGGGTTTGGTGGCCTTGCGTTTTTTACGCACGAGGGTGACTTTTTGTATTATCTCCTTGAGACGCTCCAGGGCGTCTTCCCTGTTTTTTTCCTGGGTTCGATAGCTTTGGGCCTTGATGACGATGATGCCTTCTTTGCTTATGCGCGTATCGTTTAGTTTTAACAATCTGTTTTTGAGCACTTGGGGAAGCGAGCTGCTATTGATGTCAAATCGCAAATGGATGGCTGAGGAAACTTTATTAACATTCTGCCCGCCTGCCCCTTGCGCCCGTATTGCCGATAGCTCGATTTCGTCCTCAGCAATTTGTAGAGTTGGGGAAACAACAAACATAGCTAATTGAGCCGCGCTAGTTAATGGAGAAGTTAAACGGGTCACTGAAAAAGTCATCAATCAGCATGCCCTTTTGCAGAAATGTGTCACGGGCCGCGTCTATCATGGCGGGTGGCCCACTGGCATAGATCTGAAAATCATTCAGTTGTTTAAAATCATTCAGCACAGCCTGGTGAACGAAACCGGTTCGGCCACTCCACAGGTCCGCTTCTTTTGGCTCAGACAGAACCGGAATAAAGTGGAAATTTTCATGGGCCTCGGCCCATTGTTGAGGGAGCTCTTTCATATAAAGAGATTGCAGGTCGCGCACGCCCCAATAAAGATATAAGGGCTCGGTTCTTTCCAAGGCAAAGGCCTGTTCCAGCATGGCCTTCATGGGCGCGAAGCCTGTCCCGCCGGCAATAAATATCTTGGGTGCTGGAGAATCCTCTCGAAAATAGAAGGTGCCAAGCGGGCCTTCAAAACGCAGCAGGGCCTTTTCACTCATTTCATTGAAGACGAAATCGGTGAAGGCTCCGCCATCGATTTGCCTGACATGCTGTTCCAATAATTCATGGGCCTTGGCCACATTGGCGATGGAAAAACTACGCCTGCGTCCGTCTCGCCAGAGGATGTCCAGATACTGGCCCGGTAGGTAATTAAATTCTTCCACCATGGGAAGTTTGAGAAAAAGCTGCATTACATCGGGCGCCAGCTTGTTCATCTGCGCCACCCGACAGGGCAAGGTCTTGACCACGATATCTTTGGTGACACCGATACTGCGAATCTCGATTTCCAGATCAGACTCGGCAATGGCCTGGCAGAACAGTGACATGTTCAAGCCTTTTTCTGTCTCGCTCAGCGCCGGTAGCATGTCCTCTTCATAGCGGATTTGGCCTGATAGGATCTTGCCCTTACAGGAGCCACAGCTGCCACCCAAACAACTGAAGGGCATGGGGATATCGTGGAAGCGAGCCGCTTCGACTACCGTCTCACCTTCTTCGGCGGTGAATTCTATCCCGCTGGGCTGAATTTTGATTTTGAATGTCATATTATCCTTAGGGAAATATCGATGCTACAATCGAAAAATTCGCTACTTTACTTGGATTAGGCCGTTTTGAGAACAGAGAATTCCCACTATCCCCCGTTTTGGATCATTGCCTGTGGTTATACGGGAGCTTATATCGCGAACTTGTTGCAGCAGCAAGGTCGAAAGCTCGTCGCCGTCGGCCGAAATCCCGTTGTGCTTACACCCTTGAGTCGAAAAGGGATACCTGTGTTACAGGTAGACCTGGAGGATGCCACGGCCCTGTTGAATCAACCCATTCAGGGGGCAGATATCTGCTATTTGGCACCGCCTTCCCCATCCGGTGAGACAGATTCTTGTATCCATGCTTGCCTGAACAAGTCCCTACTGGCCCAAAATAGGCCACGACGTATCGTCTATATCAGTACTACCGGCGTGTATGGCGATATGCAGGGGGGGTGGGTCGACGAGCAGACACCGACTCATCCGAGTAATGAGCGCTCCCAGCGGCGCCTGGAGGCTGAGCACTATGTGCAGACATTGTGCAATGAGCTAGGCATAGAATGGGTGATATTGCGCGTCTCGGGCATCTACGGGCCTGGCCGCTGGCCGCTGGATCGGCTCAAGCAGGGCATGAAAGTGATAAGGGAGGCGGAAGCGCCCTGGAGTAATCGTATTCATGTTCAGGACTTGGCCCGTGTCTGTATTCGGGCGATGGACCACAGCCCCAGTGGTGAGATTTACAATGTGAGTGATGGCCAGCCGAGTACGATGAGTGATTACTACAAAAAGGTCGCTGAAGCCTTTTCTTTGCCATCGCCAGAGGAGATTCCCTTAAACGAGGCGGAGAATTTTTATTCGCCGATGATGATGTCTTTTCTCTGTGAGTCCAAGCGAATCAACAATAAAAAAATGAAAACGATGCTAGAGATGGACTTAAGTTTCCCAACTTTAGAATCGGCCCTAAAAAGCGTGAGCGGTGCCACACAAAATTAGTCTCCGCACTCTTTAGTCTATTCATACCCTGCCGATACTTTAATCAAAATCAGGGGTAATAATAATGAACGGCAATCTAGGTTCAATTGATCGTCTAATCAGAATCGTGCTGGGTTTTGGCATCGTCAGCCTGGCGTTTTATGGTCCGCAATCGCCTTGGGCCTGGTTTGGTCTATTATTAGTGGCTTCAGCGGCGGTGAAGTGGTGTCCGATCTATCATTTTATCGGCATACGCACCTGTATTCCCGTGCAATACACCTGGAAACACTAGGCAGTCCCCTTCTATCTGAAAAGGCGTACTACGCCTAGTCTTCCATCGATTTCAGAAAATCATCCACATTCCCGCGAGCAACCTCGCCTGGCATCGGAAAGCTACCATGGGGTGGATAGTATTTATCTGTAGAGGGAATAACTTCCTGCAGTGCGGGCTCCACATAGGGAACATGCTCGGAAGGGATTGGCGCCAGGTCATCCTTTATTGGATCACGAGCCAGTGTGCGGCTGCTGTCCTCAATGACCTCGCCTGTGACCATGTCGATTACAACTACCATAGACGCACTCCTCATCTACTGTAGGGACAGTGACCCTCACTTCCTTATCGGCCTGGAAATCGCGTTTTAAAGCTCAAATGCTGGCTCAAGTCTAAAAAATTCATCAAGCATCTGAATCGGGGCGGTCAAACCAAGCAGCGCCCTCGATTTCCAGTTACTGCTGAGCAAAAACCAGTCCGAAGCCTATAAGAATTTCAGGTCCTACTTATATATGTATTCCCTTCCGCTGAAGATTTCAAGCCTGAATTTGAAAATCAGGTGCGGGGGAGAGTGACTCCGGTCTGGCCCTGATACTTCCCGGCCCGGTCGGCGTAGGAGGTTTCGCATTCCTCGTCTGATTCGAGGAATAGCATCTGAGCGACCCCCTCGTGGGCATAGATCTTGGCCGGTAAGGGAGTGGTATTGGAAAACTCCAGGGTGACATGCCCTTCCCATTCGGGTTCCAGTGTTTGCAGTGTAA
>JAOUPJ010000070.1 GCA_029879945.1 Gammaproteobacteria bacterium | reverse complement strand
GTCGTATTCTCAGCAGCAGATCCCTGTGAAAGCCCGGATATCGTCATAACCCAGAAAAGTAGGAGATAGTGTATTTTGATAAACCGCATAGGTTGATGTTTTTGCTTTTTCCCTAAAGAATGTAGACCAGTTTGGTTAAAGAGTAAATCACTATTCCAGTTTAGTGCCCGTTAGCACCAAATTGTTTTATATTTCCTTGCTTGTTTTTGCGGCAAAAGATTGGTAGCGCTTTTTAAAATTTCATTTTAGAATTCATCCATGGCACAAAGTCGTAACAAAATTGATAGCTTCAATCTGGTACCAGGACGTATCCTTGCCCGCAAATACGAAGTAGAGGCACTCCTGGGTTCAGGCTGGGAGGGCGAAGTCTATCTGATACGTGAACTTGCCACGGGTATTGAGCGCACTGCCAAAATCTTTTTTCCCGAACGAAATATACGTGACAAAAATGTGAAGTTCTACGCAAAGAAGCTTCACAAGCTAAGACATTGCCCAATTGTTATCCAATATAGCGCCCAAGACCACATGATCTTCAAAGGCAGTCAGGTTACACTGCTCATTTCTGAATATGTGGAAGGTGAACTGCTTAGTCAATTTATTAAAAATCAACCCGGAAAAAGATTAGGCCCCTTTCAGGCTCTACACTTACTGTATGCCCTGACCTCCGGGATGGAGTGCGTACACCGTATTGGTGAATATCACGGCGACTTGCACACCGATAATGTCATCGTGCAGCGCTTTGGTCTGGGTTTTGAACTGAAATTGGTGGATCTGTTTCAAGGCGGTCCATCCAAGCGAGCCAATATTCAAGCAGACACCGTAGATATGATACACATCTTCTATGAGGCCCTGGGTGGACAAAAGCACTACTCCAAGCAGCCCCAAGCGGTAAAAGACATCTGCTGTGGACTCAAAAGTTCTTTGATTTTAAAGAAGTTTAAGAGCGCGTCCCAGTTGCGTACCTACATAGAAGCAATACAATGGTAGCCGTACTAAAGGAAAAGAATCTGCAAAAATCCATTCTAAAATGCCAGATGGACATGGATGAACCGGAATACACGGAGTTTCTAAAGGGAAAATCCGGGTACTTTTCGCGTCGGTCCCCTGACAAAGAGACCCCAAATGAGGATTCTCTGGCGCTGTTCCCTTTCGACAGACAGTCTGGGGTGCTGGTGATTGCCGACGGATTGGGCGGACAACCCGGTGGGGCCGTCGCCTCCAAGCTGGCCATCGAGTGCCTAGAAACCGCACTGAGAAACGCCATCGACAAGGAAGAAAGTCTGCGAGATGCTATCCTCAATGCATTCGAAATGGCCAATCAACAAATCATTGCCCTGGGCACTGGCTCTGCTACTACGCTTTCCATTGTTGAAATCAATAAGGACATCATTCGTCCCTACCACGTGGGTGATTCCGTTATCTTGCTTACGGGCCAACGGGGAAAGATTAAATTTCAGTCTGTACCGCATTCACCAGTGGGCTATGCGGTGGAGTCCGGCATTCTGGATGTAAACGATGCCGTACACCATGAACAGCGTCATTTAATTTCCAATGCAGTAGGCACTAAAGACATGCGTATCGAAATCGGCCCTGAAGTTAAAATGTCTGCGCGAGATACATTGCTAATTGCCAGTGATGGCCTGTTTGATAATCTATACGAAGACGAGATCGTCTCTGCAATTCGAGTGGGTAAAATTGACAAGGTCTGTAATAAGTTGCTCGATCTTGCCGACCAGCGCATGAGAGACAGAGAAAGCGAACTTCCCAGCAAACCAGATGACTTGAGTTACCTGGTTTTTAGGCTTTAAATCCGATACGAATATTTGTGAGAGTTTGCTTATACGCATCGAGTGCTATTCTAGGCGCTGCGTTTATCCATAATATTATTTAGCCTATCGTTGACCTGACTAAATTCATTACCAATTTCCCTGGCCTGCTCAAATGCCTCTTCAATTTCTTTTCGACAAGCCTCAACCACATCCCTAATTTCATCTTCCTGATCTTCAGAAAGGCCCAATGTCATAAATCGCTTTTCTATTTGGGCCATTAAACGATTTACCGACTCCACGTTCATTTTTTGTGTCACTTTTACCGCAGAATTTATACCTTCTAAGGAGTTTTTTACGGTATCAACAATTTCGTTTTTACGTAATTGTATCATATCGTTTACCAACATATTTGTCCTGACATCCGTGGCATTACAAAGACTGCCGAGTGTATCTTTAAGCACACCATAACGCTCTTGATTTTCCACTGGCATATTCTTTATTAAGAGGGAAAAATGAGTGTGATTAACTATAGTCCTAGAACCGAAATCCATGAAACGCTTTGATCCGTGGGCCTGTTCTAACAATTTTTTCTCTAATGGTGGGCACTCCCCGTTGGTCGAATAACTCATACTCTTCCCTTCTGGTAGAAAGAATACGAGAGCACCGGAAAGATTAATCTGTTTCAATATTTCAAACAGGGCATTCGCTAAACCAGCAAAACTGTTAGAGGCCATACAAGTATCATAATAGGAAATAACATACCCCATGTCTCCATAGTAACTCATCAGGCTTTGAGTCATGGAGTTTGAGTTTCGTAGTTTTTCCTCTAGCATTTGATTTCGGTGTGAAAATTCTACTAGTATTTTAATTTTTGGAACCAGCGTTTCTACTTCCACTGGCTTTGTGAAATAATCTTCAGCTCCTGCTTCATAACCGGCTATTTTTTCTTCCAGAGTTTCCAATTGTGAAACAAACACTACAGGTATACTAGAAAAACGCTTATCACGCTTAACTTGCGCACACAATTCGAGCCCATCAAGCTGGGGCATAACGATATCCGTGACGATAATCGAAATTTTTTCGCAATTCTCTTCTAACTTTTTTAACGCTTCAACACCATTATCCGCAACGATAACTTCGCAACCGCCTTTTTCTAAGTAAAGCGCGAGGTAGTCTCGAACCTCTTTTTCATCATCAACCAATAATACGGCTATTTGATCGCTCATAGGATAGATAGAGAGTTCCTGCCATTTACAAAACACTACTTATATCGCTTGTTTCGACCAAGCCTCAGTTTAATTTAGTAAATATAGGGTATTTAAAAGACAATTATTTCATGTATTTTGAAAATAGGGATTTACAATCAATTTATAGCTGACTTAGGGCTAGAATAAGACCAAATGCAATCTACTTAGGTTATAGTCATTGGTATAATCAGTTGAAAATACTAACGCCGTGCTTCGTTATGTGGAATGATTCCAGTTTTGTCTTTATTAGAAACCGCCTACATTGCCTTAACTATCGAGATTGTTGAAAGAAAACCAAGATGTATTTCTACAGAATCATGTACATACTGTAAGATAGATTGCCGACTAAAGCTGAGACCTTAACTCTCATCTCACTTTAGATTCAACATGTTAACATTTTTTTGAAGTAGGGATCCATTCGATTTATTACTACTCGTTATCCAACCAAGTCACGGCTAAATTAGAGGCATTCTGTGTATGCGCGACTTTCTTTCCTAATCGGGGCAAGCCTTTTAGCAATTGAACGCTTAAAGAAATGAGTGTAGTGAGGAGCGCAGACAATAGAAGAAAAACGCTTAAAATCAATCGGATCATACGCATGATAGAAAGCCTCCAGTTAAACTACCTAATACTGGAAACTAGTATAACGAACTACATCTGAACAGAAAATTAACGCACATACTTAGTCTTGATACGCAACTTACGATGCATGTTTCTTCTTCTCCGCTTTTTAGGCCGTTCTTCTGGCAATATTTTTTGCTATTTCAATACTGAAATAAAATACAGACCCCATATTTTCAACGCTCTCGAACCAGATTTTACCACCATGAGCATCTACTATATTTTTACTAATAACCAACCCCAAGCCAGTTCCTTTTGTTTTCCTTGTGCTGGAACTATCACTCTGAAAGAATTTCTGAAATACCTTACTGTGATTATCTTGCGCGATCCCACTACCCTTGTCCGCTACAGAAAAAACTGCCAGATCTCCTTGCCGGAACGCAGAAATGGACACTACACTATTTTTCTTGGAAAACTTAACTGCGTTTGAAATTAAATTTGATAGCACTTGCATTATTCTATCATAGTCTATGTTCAGATATAGATCCCTATCCATATCCACTATAGATTCTAGCATCACATCATATTCATCCGCATACGCGTGATTCAGCTTTACTGCCTCTTCAATAATAGTACCAATATCAAAAAGTGAGAAATTGTATCTCACACCACCAACTTCATATTGTTGAATATCGAGTATATCGTTAACCAGTAGAATTAAACGTCGAGAATTGGCATCTACTAAATTCAACAATTCACGTGATTTTTTATTTAATTCTCCAGCAACCCCTCCCAACAACAATCTAACGCCACCTTGTATAGCCGTCAGAGGAGTTCTCAGCTCATGACTCACAACTGAAATAAATTCATCCTTTGCTTTTTCCGATTTCTTTTGATCTGAAAGATTTCTTATATATGTAAGCAAATGATTTTTACCGTTTATGACTATCGCTACCGCTTTTATCTCTACCGGAATAGTCTCCCCCCCTTTAGGACGTACCGTTGTTACGGCTGACTTAGAAAATTTTTTGAATATGTAGTCATAGTCGAAAAGGGACGTATTTTCTATATCACAAAACAGGGACAGCTTTTTTCCGATTACAGCGCCATCATACGTATTAAACATTGCAGAAAACACCGCATTATGCTTAACTATTTCCACTTTCTCGTTCAGTATAACTAATGCACTAAATGCTGAATCTATAACTGAATCTTTTAACTTTTTATCTTCTTTGAGCTTTTCGGCCATTGTATTGAGTGCATATGCTGCCTGACCTAGCTCATCTGTTGTTGTTACTGGCAATCTAAAATTCATATTTCCAACAGCTATTTCTTTGGCGGCAATTTTAATATCAGAGAAGCTCCTTGAAATATACGAGCTAAGAAGATAGAGAAAAATACTAAACAGAAATAACCCAATACTCGCGACACCTATAGTTTTCTTAGTCGCTGCATTTAGCGTGGATGTAATATATTCGACGGAGAAACCTAAATATATTTCACCTACCAAATAGTCCGAAACTAAAATTGTTTTTTGGACAAAATGAGTCCTGCCATTTAACACCTGAGTCGAGTTTCCGATATATTTCCTTATTTCGTCTAAATTTTCATCGCCCATGTCAATTAGACTATTTCCTTCATTATCTTTAACTATTACATTGGAAATGTCTTTGTCGGCCACTAGCTTTTCCGCAAGGTGTTTTAGATTTGCTATATCGGTAGCAATAAGTGAGTTTGTTGCCGCATTGGCAAACATCTCTGTAATGACACTGACCCGTTTTCTAAACTCCGATTCCGCTTCTTGTTTTAGTGTACTCAAATCTCCCAATATAATAGCGGAGATAAATGCGATCTCTATTATCGCTATACTAGAGACTATTTTTAAAGCAAATGAATTTTTCACTAGTTAGTTATTTCGGTTTTTGTAGTAATCGAGAGAGATCGTACGTCGTTCCACATTATTCCGGAGGCTTTTTCGAGATTTTTCATTTTTAAGTTTTTCAGTATCCTCAAGCCTTCTTCGTTTGCATGCATCGCGACTAAAACATTAACGACTTTTTCTTGAACATCACTAGGCACTCTAGAGTGTACGGCAAATGCGTGAGGGGTGTAGCCTTCTGACTTCCACAAAATTCGAAGACTATTTTTAGTTTCAGCGGGCAAAGCGTTAAATGTCCTCATTATGCCGCCTCCAACTGGGTAGAGTCCTTTAGACACTGTGCTATAAACTGATTCATGAGATAAGACATATTTTGAGTGATTTTTCTGACCCTTTTGTAAAAGTATTGCCTGTGGAAGGATGGTAGCAGCAAACGCAGCGGGGGACGGATAAGCAATAGTTTTACCGCTAAGTTGCGAGATATCTCTGATGTCACTTTTATCACTAACCACCAAAATCCCTTCAAGCTTTTTGTCTTTTTGTTTTGCAATAGCTACATAGTTAGCTTCCTTTTCTGCAATAATGTAGTGATAAGGATTCATGTAAGCAAAATCGTATTGCTGTTTACCCACTCGTTTTTCAAAAGCGGAAATGGTACTGGCAGTTTTGAAAACAAATTTTTCACCAGTTTTTTTGGAGAGATATCGAATAAAGGGAGTCCACACTCTAACCATTTCAGTGGCTGAACTTTGTGGGACAATTGCAAAACTATAGCTTTTTTGGGAAAGTGCCGGCAAAGGGGTAACAATGCAAAAATACAAAACTACGGAAATAACAACACTTTTTTTGCCGATCATAGTAAGCCCCGCAATTTCTTTCTTATTTCTAATATTCGGATCTTGCGGTATGTCTTATAAGTCGTTTTTGTAACACTCGGTAAAGAAGACTTTTGGCTATATAAAATAGAATGGCGGTTTCTTTGGTCGATCAATTTTAACTTATTGAATCCAATTGAAATTAGCAAGTAGTCGTACTGAATCAATGAAAATTTAACTCAAGTATTGTAAGCTTTAGTCAGCTAATGCTTGCTCTAGCAGACTCGATTTATTACCGGGCCATTTATATAGGAGGTCAGTACTGACGCAATTTGGTCTACTAACCTCTGGCGTGAATCTTGACTGGCCCATGCAATATGGGGAGTGATTAGTAAGTTAGGGAGATTCAACCCTAGCAAGGGGTTGTTGTAATGGGGTGGTTCTACTGAGAGCACATCCAAGGCCGCCCCTTGTATTTGCCCTGTTTCCAGTGCCCACACCAAATCTTCTTCCACAATCAAGCCTCCCCTTGACGTATTTATTAAAAAAGATGTGGGTTTCATTTTTTTTAGATTTTTTTTGTTAATAAGCCCCTGGGTTTGTTCGCTCAGTGGACAATGCAAGGAAAGGAAATCTGCCTCGCGAAATACGACATCAAGAGGCACACGCTGCTTGTCTTCCGGGGCATCTAATCTTAACGATTCGGCAATCAGTAATTCCATACCAAAATCAGACGCCAGTTTGCTTACTGCCTTCCCTAAAACTCCATTGCCAACAATTCCCAGCTTCTTGCCCTGAAGTTCGATGATAGGATAGTTAAGAAGACAGAACTGATGGCTTTTAGACCATTCTCCTTTTTTCACAGCTTCCCGGTAAGCCGCTAAATTGCTAGCAAGTGAAATCATTAAACCAAAAACGTGTTGTGTCACTGAGGCTGTCGCGTAACCGCGCACATTACACACTGCGATCCCCCGTTCTTTTGCCGCCTCCAGGTCAACATTATT
Organism: Gammaproteobacteria bacterium; assembly: GCA_029879945.1. GTDB lineage: Bacteria > Pseudomonadota > Gammaproteobacteria > S012-40 > S012-40 > JAOUPJ01. The sequence goes on along the minus strand of JAOUPJ010000070.1, from coordinate 5,978 downwards.
AGTGCCAGTTGCCGCAACACATATTAATTTCAACTTTCTAGCAATACTCAGTTCATTTTTACCCAATATCACCTTATTGCTTACGACTATTTCCGCATTTTTCAAACGTTCAGCGATTTGGTCCGCTGTTGTCATTGAATAGAACTTCCATTCAGTTCCCTGCTGTTCCAGGTTTTTGAGTGACAGCTCCTGTGGACGCAGGCTGTCCACATCTAAAAAGACACATTGTAAATTGGAAATAGAACTAGGCATGGCATACAGTCTTATAGCAACCCTGGTTTGCTATTTTGTCATATACCTGACATCAGGGGTAGTGTTTAAAAGACTCGTTTAGATAAAACGACAGTTAGCCTGCATCTAACCAGAACAGGAACATGGCAGGCAATAATGAAATCAGAAAACACCAAAAATAGATAGGAAAAGTCTGTAGACGCTGAACCAACGCGTAGAGTGCCATCACCGCAACAATTAGGCACATAGCGAGCGATGCATATAAAGAAATGGCAAAAACAAGTGCTGATACCAGGGATATATCCAGGCCGAAGTTGGTGGTACTGCCCACATTAGCAGCCCAATGACTAAAGAAAAACACGCCGACCGTCGCACATACCCCAGACAATATCATCCATGCCACATAGTCAACGAGATCAATGTGCTTTTCGTTTTCCTGGGATTTTACGAAGGTATCTATACGTTCTACAACAAAAGGATAAACATCGTAAAGCTTGTCTGCCAGTTCGAATAGTCTGTCTGTTGTGGCTACCAGTCTCCTGCGTGAAGCAGCTCGCTTTTGCTTGGCGTCTTCACCGGGTTCTGTAAGTTTTTCGATGTATTGCAGTTCACGTTCACGTCTGCGCAGCAAGCGAGTCACTTCCAGAAAACCATACTCACATTCGATGACATCATTCATCAACGTAACATTGCTCTGCTCAAATACAACCGGTAGCTTGGTCATGTCCAGGCGTGGAAAATCATCATGGATTACGACAGCGTCAACCATATTGGCACGGCGTGCATGTTCTCTGTGTGGGTCTAGGTGTTGTGCCCGCAAGGTGAATAGCCGTTCAGCCTGACTTTTTAACACAAAGCTGATGTACTGGCTGATAGAAAAGCGTTCAGACTTGGACTTTTCTTTTTCGTAATGTTTCAAATATTGAAAAGCCAGCCAGGCACCAATGAAGGTGGCCAATACAATAGGCCACATATCATTAAAGACTTGTACTAACCACTCCAGAGCAGCGTTTAGATGTCCCATACTTTTCTATCAACTTCCTTGTCGATGGCGATTCGGTCACGAGATATACAGAGCACATCCCGGTGTTCGAATTCTAGCGGCAATTATCATACCGAAGGCCAGTGGTGTAAAGAGGAGTTAGCTTTGAGAATAGCGTGGGCGAAAAGTCTTTAACACATTGTTTATATTTGTTTTTTCCTATAGTGCTTGGCGCGACCCAAACCCAGTAGAGCAAGAATCAAGCATAAGCCGTAGGCGTTCGCTGAACCACTTTCCTCATAGGGAACCTGTGTGTTGGCACTCGCTATATTATTCTTCATGTCACGATCTGCCACGGCGGTAGAAACAAAGGCGCGCAGTGTCAGACTGCCGTTTAAACGTGCATTGACGGTGAAGCCCCAAAGTTCGGAAGCCCCTACGGCCAATTCGCCAGCACTGTCGCAAAAGACAGACGTTCCAAATTGTGTGCATGCGCTCGGCAAAGTTGAAACTAGTTGAAAACCTCTACCCAGTTCAAGGTTCAAGCGATAGCGTGTGGGATTGCTGCCGGTGGGATTACTCACTTGAATTTGCACGGCCTTGCTCGTATGAATCGGGGTTTCACCAGGCAAAGAACTGCTGAAGGAGACCTGTAGATCTGTTTGCGTGGTATCGACATCCAGGATTTCAAGAAGAACCCCGTCATTTTTTCCTTTTAACGGTGTGGCGGCACTATTCGGAAACAGTGTTGATGCCGTCCCCCCAACGACATAAAGTTTGAGCGGACTCACTGATTGGTTGAGGGCCAGGGATGTCGCGAAATCCAATCCTTCACCCCCATAGAGGGTAGAAAACCCACTCGCTAATACTTGTGTAGCGTAATTGTAGTCGAGACGGGCAATGAGCAGAGAAGAGCCTGTGGCCAAGGAATCAAATCCATTGTTAATGGGTTTAAAATCTTTGGATTGACTGTAGCCAACAGTATACACACTGGATATCCGCTCTAAATCATTGAGTACCCCATCCACTACCACCAGATCACTGAGCGAGTCTTTTTCGCTCCCTTTTAGGAACGTGGAAAAAATCAAACGGTCCAGATTGGCCGGCATGGCAAATATAAAGGCATCGTGGTCCTGGGCATCCAAATTAAAATCCGCTTCACCTACTGAATCTAGAAACGGGCGTCTCAATGGAAAGTAGCGATTGATACTCTCAAAATCCTCACTGCGCTCATCCAGGGTATCCTGATCCAACACCACGCCACCCGATAGACTGGTGCCCACAACGAACACTTCCCCTCCGGGACCTCGTGTCATCTTACTCACTTCCTCGTCACCGTCTCCTCCCAGATAGGTAAAGGATTGCACATTAAAAGTTGCCGGGATGGTACTGGTGTTCACCGACATTCTGGCTACAAATGCATCTCGACACGTGGTTCTTTCGGCAATGATTCCGCCCGCGTTCAATCGCCCGCAATCCGCTGTAACTCCTGGGTGATAGTTTTGAAACAGAGGAGGAATCCCTCGTGTTGGTAAAGTAGAAGACCCACTGGTTCCACTGAGATAAAAGGTCTTGTCATCGACAAGTGCCAAAGATGCTCCCCAGTCTTCACCCTGCCCGCCAAAAAAGGTACCGTACTTAATTGAGCTTCCATCAAAGGCCAGAGCGAGCACGAAGGCATCGTGGTTTGCCGAATTGGCCAGTCTGCATTGCAAAGGGCCATCAAGTTCACTCGAGCCACACGCAATGCCTTCAAAAATAGCGGATTGGGTGTTCCCCACAATATAGGCGGTACCATCACTGGCCACAACCACATCCCGTGGACGATCTGCGCCCTTCCCACCCAAATATGTCACGTATTCCAGGGTGGTAAGCGCTGAGTCGAGTTTGAAAGCGATGACGTCGGGTTGTTCTTCGGCCTGTCCACTGGGATGAAAGCTGGGATAGGCGATTACGCCACCCAGTGGAAAGTCACTGGAGACTGTACTCCCGACCACATAAACCGTATCGCCATTGTTCCGGTCAACCGCCAGGGCGACGCCTGTTTCTTCCTGACAGCCGCCTATCACAAAGGTTGAGATCAAGCCTCCAGCAGGGTCCAGCTTGCTCACAAAAATATCATAGTCGACCTTGGGTGCTGCTTGTGTACTACATGGGTCCGGGGGAAACGTGACAAGATCACCGGTGTTATGAGGCCCAAACAAAAAAGGATTGTCATCTTTTGAAAGCAGTTTCTTCGTGGTCGACCCAAGCACATACACATTGTTCGAACTATCATACGCTACGTCACGGATCACATCGTTCTCGCTGCTCCCAAGAATGTTGACATAACTTACGACGGGATCGACTATGGTCCCCTGTTTCCAGCTCCCTTTGGGTGGGTAAACCTCCACCCAGTTACTGGCAGCGAGCACAAAACGCGCTGTCACCTTTTCTTTCGAATCGGGAAAGACCAGAATAGGAGGAGAGTGGTTCAGAACACCGTTACTTGTCTCAATAGATAAGCTGCCATCTTTGGAAACATATAATGATTTGGCCCCTTCCACTTTAAATCGAATGGGATCAACAATATTTTTATTTTTAATTATGTAATCATACTCAATTTTCTTTCCATTGAATCGGTAACGTAGATCCACCCCGTTACTAATCTCTTTATGCAGCACCGACGTATAGGTCGGCACATGCTTTATCCATTTTTCTTTTTGTCGGCCCTTGAGGTAATGGATTTCGGCACTGAGCCTATTTTCTCCTAGTAGTGTCCCATCCAGTGACTCCTGAGCATGGGAAATCTTCAACACACTCCCGGGGATACCCTGGTCCGCTACCAGCCAGTGGTCTTTGGCGATCGCCAAGGTATAAGCGGGAGTTCTGGCAATATAGGTATACTGGGCGGCGATCTGACCACGATTCTCTTCAAACACCAATGGTATGGAATGAGGCTGAGCGTTGCTGGTGGCCATGGCGACGCTTTGGCATAAAAAAAGCGCGACAACAAGGTAATGTTTTTTCACTCTCATCGCTTTTTGGTTAGCAAATAGACCTTCTCGTACAACTGGCTTAAACCCCGCTCTCTGAACATTTGATTTTCTTCGTAGATATCATACTCCCCTAAACATTCGATATCAAAACGCCCGCCATACAACTGAGCCAATTCACTTACCGTGATCGAGAACGGAGGTCCTTCCATTTCGCTCTGCTCATACTCCATCGCGACGAGCAGGCAGGACGCACCGATTTCAAGATAGTCAGATAGAAAAGACGCATACTGCGTACGCAACTCCGGGGGTAATGCAACCAGGGAGCCGCGATCAAAGACATAGGCTACGTGCTTAAAAAATTTCGGATCAAGTTTAAAAAAATCCCCACAATAGAGTGTGATTCCCTCTACCTGGTAGACCTTAAACTCTCCAAGCTGATGCTGAGTGGGGTCCAGTCCGTTTTCTGCAAAAAATGACTCAACCGCAATGGGGGAAACCTCAACACCAATCACTTCCAACCCTTGATCCCGAAGCCAGATCATATCCTTGGATTTACCACACAGAGGAACGAGGACTGCCTGGGATGGGGAATCCGCCTGCTGCGGCCTTAACCAGTATTTTTGCAGGTAGGGATTGATATCTTCTTGATGAAATCCAATGAGCTGCTGCTGCCAACGCTCAAGCCAGAACCGCAATTCCATAGTTGTTTCCTCGGAAATAGAGACAGACTCCTCTATTCAATCAAATAATTGAGCCAAAGGAAACAGGGCCAGGTAAAAAGGGGATCAATGTAGAATCTCGCAACGGGTAGCCACGATTGGAGAAGTATTTAAAGCCGGAATCTATCGCCTCAAGCCGCGTTTTCCACCACACGCTTGATCGTATTCTCGATTTCGTTAATGTCTATGGGTTTAGTGAGGTAAGCCACGAAGCCAGCCTTCAACCCCTTTTCGACATCGCCCGGCATCGCGTTGGCGCTTAAAGCCAGCACTGGGATATGCTTAGTCTTGGCTGAGCTTTTAAGTGATATGAGCGCCTCAAAGCCATCCATCCCAGGCAGGTTGATGTCCAGAATGACAATCTGAGGCAGCTCCTTAGCCGCTAATTCCAAACCGGTTTCGGCGTTGCTGGCGGAAATCAGTGTGTATCCAGGGATGCGCCCTACAATTTTAACCATTAAACGCATATTTGCCGGGTTATCTTCGATATACAGAATTTTGTTTGCGTCGTTAGCCATAATATAATTAGTGATTACTAGACCGATTTCAATTTTGATACTCTAAATATCGTCTACGTTTTAATTTTCCTAACCAATTTCTGCGTTGTTCACGGGACGTTTATCTAGACTAATTCCGCAAGACCTTAAAATTTAAAACGAAAATAGAATCTTTGCTAATTTCGTGTTAGAATAATCGACTGAATAACGCCAATAGAGTGTTTTTTGAAGTGTCAAAAGAAGCCATCGCATCCATTGGTCAGCCGGTCCGCCATAAATTATTGAATTATCGCGGTGTTGTCTATGATGTGGATCCGGTGTTCATGCTTTCCGACGAATGGTACAAGGTTGTCGCCAAATCCAGGCCACCTAAAAACGAACCCTGGTATCGTATATTGGTTCACAACTCGCCCAAAGAGACCTACGTCGCTGAGAGAAATCTAATTGTGGATAAGTCTGGAGAACCCATCGACCACCCCCAGATGGAACGTTACTTCGTAGATTATTTCGACGGGAGGTACATCCCAGCGCGCTCTAATAATTAATCCTAGCCGCCCGCTCTCTTACCCAG
>JAOUPJ010000323.1 GCA_029879945.1 Gammaproteobacteria bacterium | reverse complement strand
ATCAGCATGGTTTCACGAGGTCTCACCGAAAGCGAGCAACGCCTGTATGACTACTATCCCATTGCTTACGATGGTATTGCCACGATCGTCAACTCCAGTAACAGCCTAGCCGCGCTGGAAAAAGAGGATATCCGCTCGATTTATTCCGGTAAGCAAAAATCGTGGCCCGCCAACGAAGCTTCAAATAGTAATACCCTCATGGTGCTTGTTAAGAATGAAGGTCGCTCGACAAGGGAAATTTATCACAACTTCTATGCGATAGATCGTTTAGCCAACAACGCTCTGTTTGTTGGCTCAAATGCAGAGATGATTGCACTCGTTAGTATAAACAAAGACGCTATTGGTTATGTCTCCATCGGAGCGCTGGAACGGGCGAAACAATTAGGCCTAAAGATTAAATCCCTGCCGATTAACAATATTGCTGCTAGTAGTGAAAATGTGTCTAACGGAACCTATCCGATGTTACGAACACTGCTATTGGTGACATGGAAAGGAAAAAAAATACGTCAGGACACCAGAAAATTTATTCAATTTGTCCAGTCCAGCAAGGGAAAAAACATTTTTCGGGAAAAAAACTACATACCTATAGCCAATTAGTTTCGATATGAATAAATACAAAAAGCTATCTAATGTATTGACCCGAAATGCATACTATGCGTTTCTGCTCGTTGCTGTAATTGGTTCTGCACTGTTTCTCTCATCTCACTATGTTGAAACAAGTATTTTTGAAAATCACAATTCTGTTAGAAAACTAGAGCAGGCGATAAATACGTTAAGGTATACAGTGGTCAATACGCAACGCTTATCATTTCAGGGCGCGATATTTCATGATGAAAATACGATATTAATGGCAGCGGCGGAAAGCAGCAAGTTTTATGACAATATCGAAGCATTGCGAATTGAGATTGAGCAATACCATGTAAAATTAGATGAAACGCTGCAGTCTGACGAGCTTCATGATCACATCATTGTAGATGCCTTGCAAATATTGGATACCATAAAAGGCAAGTATCAACAATATCTTCTTTTGAATATTTCCACGTCAGTAAAAATTCTTGAAGAATTGCCCGTTAGTCCTGATGCACTTGTAACATTAAGGAGTTCACAGGATCAATTTCAAAACGACATTAATAAATTGCAAGAAAAAATTGGTGAAATTGTATTATTTAATACGAGTTTCATTGATAGTATTTTGCATTTGCCTTCCTATCTTTTCGTGCTAACTTTTCTGATTGTAATTGGCTTGCTTTACAATTTTCGTTTGGTGACCAACAAACTGCTCACTGCTCCGGTCAACATGGTACTGGAGCATATCCATGAAATCAACAAAACCAAAAAATACACGAATGTGGAACTGCCGGTTACAAGCGTTGGTGAGGTGGCCAAGTTGTGTGAAGAAATAAACTTGGTTTTTAAAGAAATAGATGATATCACCGTTTCAAAAGAAGCCCTGGAAGTTGCTAAGGAAGAGGCGGTAGCTGCTGGAAATGCAAAATCGGATTTCCTTTCACACATGAGCCATGAATTGCGTACGCCGTTGAATGCAATTATTGCTCTCTCTCAAATGTCACTGGAAGAGTCGATTAAGGACACCAAGCTGGAACAAAATGTCAAAGACATTCTGCTCGCGGGTAACCACCTACACAATCTGGTTAACGATATTTTGGATTTTTCCGTACTTGAAAAGGGTAGGTTGAACGTTTCAATGACAGCAATGGATATTGATTCATGTATACAAAGCAGTCTTTCCCTGCTTCAGCCCGATTTGCAGCGAAAAAACATAAAACTAAATTATGTTCCACCAGATAAGCCGGTAGGTGTATCTGCAGACAGCCTCAGAGTTAGTCAGATATTGATAAATTTAGTTTCCAATGCTGCAAAATACGGGGGCGATAATGTTGATGTGAAAGTAGTTGATACTGACCCCGATAAAGTCTTGGTCGAGATACAGGATGATGGTCCTGGAATTAGAAATGAGGATCTGGAAAAAATATTTCAGCCATTTGTTAAACTCAATCCTAGCTCGGAGCGAATAGACGGTGCGGGTATAGGCCTCGCTCTGAGTAAAAAATTGATCGAAATCATGGGTGGTACGATAGGCGTAAGTAGCCGTTTAGGTAAGGGGAGTTGCTTCTGGATTAGGCTACAGCGCTCCAATTTGCCAGACAAAAGCACTGTCAACACTGATCATGCATCTTTTCAAGTCGATGATTTTCCGCGAGGGAATAGGGTTTTTAACGTGCTATACGTTGAAGATAATCCGGTAAATATGAAAATTGTAAAAGAGTTGTTACGCCGAATACCACACATAAACTTTTTGGCAGCTAGTACTCCAAGCGAAGCAATTGAAATTGTGGATGCCTGTGACCTGGATTTGATGCTTTTGGACATCACATTGCCGGAAATGAACGGATTTGAGTTGTTAAAGGTTTTGCGTCAAAAAGAAAGGTTGGTCAATGTGCCTGCTATAGCCGTAAGCGCAAACAGCCTGCAATCGGACCTGGAGAAAAGCAAGCAGGCTGGTTTCTATATGCATATTACTAAGCCTATCGATATATACGAGTTTAGAGAGACAATTTTGTCTATGACAAAATAGAAAGGCGATCAATTGGTTTTCGTATTTAGAAATTGAAATAAATATTATGTGGTATTTCAACTGTGGGTGATGGGCACTCACAATAGCCGGATCGATTCAAAATCGATACATACAATTATCTTGTAGCATACACCTAGCAGCCTGATTTAAACCCTTGCCACAAACCATTAAAAAAACTTTTCGCGTTGCTCCCGAGGTTACGGTTATTGTAACCCCCTTCCTGAACGATTAATGTTCGCATTCCCAGGGCTCCAATCATACGTCCGTTTTGAACAAAATCACTCATAACTAGTGGCCAGGTACCAGTAGGATCGTTTTTAGCGGTATCAAGACCGAGGCTCAAGACAAGGTAAATAGGGTCAAATTTTTTAATATGGCCAAGTGCGTGCTGAAGGGTCTTGTGGTAGCGATCTGCTGTGATTTTGGGGGGTAAGGGCAGGTTGAGGTTGTACCCCGCGCCTTTGCCACTGCCCGTCTCATCTTCAAAGCCGCTAAAAAATGGATAGGCTCCGTTTGGATGACCGTGTATGGAAACAGTCAATACGTCATCGCGATCATAGAAAATGTTTTGAGTACCATTCCCATGATGATAATCAATATCTAGTACTGCAACACTCCCATAATCTGATAAATAATGAGCAGCTATAGCTGCAGAATTGAAATAACAAAAACCACCGATTGCCCGCCGTTCGGCGTGATGACCTGGCGGTCGAACCAAAGCGTATGAGAACTGTTTTCCGCCGACAATCTCTTCTGCAGCAGTTAAAGCACAGTTTACTGCTCCACGTGCAGCCAGATAGGCATTATGATTGATGGGTGTAAACGTATCGATGCAGTAGTAGCCTGCACGAATCTCCATATCTTTTGGAGGTCTAGCGTGATTACGTACTGGAAAAACGACTGGATAGGTCGATTTCCCTTGATGCATATTTTTGCAGACGCGTCGTAGATAGTCGACGAAGTCCTTGTCATGTACTGCTGTTATATGGCTTTCTGCGAATTTTTGCGCCTTTACCTCATAAAAAAGCCCTGTCTTTGTCAATTCTTTCAAAATCACGCTAATGCGGACTGGAGATTCGACATATCCACGGTCTTTAACATGATGTATGTCATGTTCTGTGTTGACTATAAGCGGTATTTCAGGTGTGGTTGTAGCCTTTTCAGCGTCAGCAAACACTCGTTTTTTAGTGTAGCGAGGTTCACGTAGTCGTATTGGGTCGTCGGTAAAGGTGTTCTCAACACGCTTTAGGTAGTCTTCAGATTTTTCTGACATCCCATATTTGCGAACTAAAATTGCCCGTACGATT
>JAOUPJ010000321.1 GCA_029879945.1 Gammaproteobacteria bacterium | reverse complement strand
GAAAATAGTTTTCGAAATACTTGCTTTCTATTCGAATGCCGGTAACCCTGATAACGTAGAACCGGAGTTTATTTCGATTTTGGTAGGCGTCGACAATGGTAATCTTTGAAGCCTCTTCTCCATCTCTGTGGTCATAGGCCCATTCCTGCCCCAGTTTCACGCATTTGTCCTTGTCATGATCGAGTGAAAGATTGGCACAGGCGCTGAGCGTAAGAATCACCACAGCGGAGAGCAAGATTCTGATACCTGATGAAAGCGGCAGGAAGCGTCTAATTATTTGAATTATAAGTGAACTCATTATCATGGCCCGTTCGTGAAATACGCAATAGACTGTAGGCTGATTATACGTTAGAAGGGGCGAATATTCATCGTCTTGAAGAGAAGGGTTTGCTATTATCAATTAATATGTTTTAAGGAGAGCGAACTGGATGAAAAATACCATTCTCATCAGCGGAACAAACCGAGGAATTGGTTTGGAATTGGTAAAGTACTATGCCAATTTGGGCTGGCGGGTTCATGCCTGTTGTCGTGAGCCTGATGCGGCTAAAGCCCTTTCCGCGCTCGCTGATGGTGATCAAGTCATACTCCACAAATTGGATGTATCAGACTCGCGGCAGATTCAGCATTTAGCCCGTGAGCTATCCGGGGAAGCTATCGACATTCTGTTCAATAATGCGGGGATTTATGGTCAGGCTGACGCTGAGTTTGGCAATGTTGATGAACAGCAATGGCTGGACTGTTTTCGTATCAATGCAATGTCTCCTCTTTTTGTTGCAGAGGCGTTTGTAAATCATGTGGCTGCAAGTGAGAAAAGACTGATCGCTACCATGAGCAGCAAAATGGGGAGTATGGCCGACAATGGATCAGGGGGTAGCTACGCCTATCGCTCTTCAAAGGCTGCTGTGAATGCTGTGGTGAAGAGTATGTCCATAGATTTGAAGCCAAGAGGTATCAAGGTTGTCGCTTTACATCCCGGCTGGGTACTCACGGACATGGGTGGACCCAATGCAGAGATCACAACAGAAGAAAGCGTGAAGAGTCTGGCCAGGAACATGGAAAGCGTTAACCTGGAAAATACAGGCTGTTTTTTAGATATAGATGGGAGTGTGATTGGGTGGTGAAAGATTCTCTACTTTTTAACACTCGATGGTAGGCGAAAAACCGGCTGTTTACCGAATAACGAGGTTCTTCAAAATAGACTAGTATAGAAAAACAGCCCCTGAGCTGTAAGCACTGATGTCGTCAGGGCCTGGATTGGTACTATTAATTTCTTTTGCAGCACTTCGATCACCCGGGCTTCCCACGGCCATCGTTGATCCATCTTGATCCAGCGCCAATCCATCACCAAAAGTGATTGGAGATACGTTTATTGCCTTCACATAGGATAATTGCTTCCACTCACTATCACGTTTATAGACATAAACAGCACCTTGATTACCGTCCACCAAGGGATCGGCATCTCCCCACAGTACGCCGTGAAAATTTCCGTCTTCTTGTCTACCTTGAACAGCGACGGTGTTGCCGTCGCCGCTTATGGCAACTGTATATCCATATATGTCTATCTTCCCCGTGTTACTCGCCTTCAAGTAGGCGTCATGTATCCAGGTATCAGCGACCTTGCGATAGACATAGGCGGCGCCGGTTTTAAATATTACTCCCAAATTATCTGGCGGTATTTGCGGTTCGCTTCCATTGATCACTCCCTTGTATCCACCATCCTCACCTTTGGCGCCAACAACAAGGGTTTTAGCATCTCCGCTTATTGCAACGGAGCTACCAAATTCGTCTCCACCCCCTGTATTACTTGCCTTCACAAATGCCACTTGTCGCCAAAGACCCAGATCTCGTTCAAAAATAAAAACGGCCCCAGATCCGCCAGCTATTTCGCTTGGTAGCTCGGGGCTTTCGCCACTGATCACGCCCGTCGATTTCGTATCTTCCCCCGTTGCGCCTACGACAAGTGTATTTCCATCATCGCTAATATCCAAGTGCCGGCCAAAATAGTCGTTGTTAACGGGATGGCTAGACTTTATGTATGCCTGTTGAGCCCAAGCGCCGTTATTAAATTGAAAGACATATGCAGCACCTGAGTAGTCCAGGGAATTATCTTCCTGATCCGGATGGGTGTTTAAATTATCTACACCGAAAAATTTGCTGTCCTCGGAAAAAGTTCCCACAGCAATGGTGTTTCCGTCATAACTTATGGAGACCGCGTCGCCAAAGAAATCCAAACTATCCGTATTACTCCCTTTCAAATAGGCTTGCTGAGACCAGGAGTTCCCAGTCCTGCGATAGACATATACGGCACCTGCGTTGTAGTCGGGATTTGCTTCGAAATCTCCGTATTCTGGGCTTCCTGCGGTAATTCCTCGTTCATTGCTGTCTTCGAGCGGAGCGCCCACCACCAGGGTGTTGCCATCGCCACTCAAAGCCAATCTCTCGCCAAACTTATCATCTTTTCCTGGGTTGCTGGCCTTGATGTATGCCTGAGGTAGCCAGGTATCCACGTAGCGCTGATAGATATAGACTGCACCCGAGTCTAGTAAACTATTGTCGTTCCAGCCTGGATTTGTGTTGTTTATTCCCTTGGCGGCACTGTCTTCAAATTGGGCCCCTACTGCCATTGTTTTTCCGTCGTTACTAAGCGCTACGGCCCAGCCGAATGTGTCCCCTTCTTCAGAGTTAAAGGCCTTAAAATATCCAATAGATGAGATCATCAATGAATTTAACATGGTTTCATTGGAGGAAAGGCAGCTATTACTACCACATGCCTCAATTATGATACTGGCATTTGTCCAGTCCATTTTATGTGTGGCAATGTTTAGGGAAAACTTCTCAGTGCCGAGTTCATCGGCAGCAACACTATATCCGGATCCTGCATCGGTCTTGAATAGAACACGATAATAGTCTGCAATAGCTATTTTGTCCCAGCTTATATTTAATTGTTTAATATTGGGGGTGATACTTAAATTGAACATGGCGGGATTTGAAAAATCAAAAATGGCTGCAGCGGTGGATAGAACGGGTTCGCCGTAGAGGCCCTTGTCATCTTGTGGTGTCACTTCCACTGATATCTTTGTGCCCACATCAAGTGCGCCCACCAGATAGGTATTACTTAGTGATTTTCCACCCACATTGGCCCCGTTGCGTTTCCATTGATAGAGATGACTGCCCGCGCCGTCTCCATCCACATCGCTAAAAGAAACAAGTGCAGTTAGTTCTGTGTTTAACTCGGCACTTCCGGCGAGAACGATACTGTTGATATGGGGTGCGGTATTTTGAACAAGGACCGAAACTGATACACCTGCGGTTTGTGTCGAGAGGCCATGTATATCTCTTAACTCTTTAACAAGGTACGCAATATTTTTTCCGCTGTCTGCAGCCTTTAAGGTATAACTTTTTTCGTTGGACAAAGGTATTTCGCTTCCATCACGGGTCCATACACCGGTGCTCGCACCTTCCGCATCCCCGTCAGGGTCATTAAACTGATAGCTCGCGGTTAGTATATCGCCCACATGGGTTTGATTGAGATCATTTGAACTAGTGTTTGCAATGAGGGGTTTCCCGATAATTGTTGGTGCACGATTGATAACGTTGACGACGGGGCTTGTCTTTGTTTCTCCCTGTGTTCCGTCTAACTGTGCGGGAGTAATTTTGACAGACAAGTTAAGCGTGTTATCACTTGTTTTCACCTGATAGCTTATCTTGTACTCCGCGGGAATTGCATTGGTCCCGCGATACCATTGGTAAAGGTGGCTGCCTTGTGCATCGTTATCGGGATCACCAAATTCAAATTCAACACTGAGTGTGTCGCCAACATGAACAGAAGAAAGATTACCTCCGTCGGAGACCAGCGCGATAGAATTGTTGACCACAAATGGGGGGGAATTGTTTATATTCACATTTGTCGATTGGCTCGTTTCCCCAA
>JAOUPJ010000320.1 GCA_029879945.1 Gammaproteobacteria bacterium | reverse complement strand
TCAGCGACTTCCATCCTATCTCGCCAGAATAAACACTAAAGCGATATTACAAATCAACATGATCACAGCGATGCCTTGCCAGAAGGCGACCGGATTTCTGTCGATCAAACTATTCTCTTTGCTGCCAAGAATTTTTTCATTGGGCTGAAGTAAATCCAGATAAAATTCAGATAGGGCCTGATAACGCTCGCTTGTATTGAGTTTTACACCCTTCTCCAACGCCGCGTTGACCCAGTCTGGCACATTTGGGTTGTGGTAACTGGCCGGGACATAGTGCGCCTTCTTGATTCGTTTTAGAGATAGCGGCGCGCCGTAAGGTAGTTTTCCACAGAGCATTTCATAGGTAATTACAGCAACGGCATAGATATCCGATTGATGACTACCACTATAGCCTTGGAAATATTCGGGGGCGGCATAGTCTAGTGTGCCCAATAATTGATTTCTATCAATAGGTTTGTGAATCTCTTCTATACCGGCAATTTTCGTGGAACCGAAATCTATAATTTTTACTGTGCCGTCTTTGTCTATCATGATGTTTTCGGGTTTTAGATCACGATGTACCATTTCCAGTCTTTGAAAGGCGCGCACCCCTTTGATGAGCTGATCTACAATGGAACGAACTTCGCTCAGCGTGGGATTGGGATTGTCGTTCATCCACTCCCGCAGACTCATGCCATCGACGTGCTCGGTTATGTAGTAGAGAAATTTTCTACTTTGAACTGGCGGTAGAACCTTTAATACATGCGTATTATTGATCCGTTTCCCGGTCCATTCCTCATTTAGAAAACCATCAATATAGACCGGGTCGTCTTCAAAATTCACTGAGGGTGTCTTTAAAACGACCTTACGTTTAGTGAGCTCCTCTTTCGCAAGATAGACTTGCGTACGATGACTGGCATGGAGTTCACGCACAATGCGATAGCCACCAAGCGACATACCACTTTCCAGCGGCGGTGGAAAGGGTAGCTCGGCCAGTTGGGTAAAGAAAGACTCTTCATCAAGATGCGGCAGGGATGAGAGAGTTACGATCTGACAACTGACGTTATCGTTACTGCCATTTTCAAGGGCCTTGGTCACAACCTCTCTGCTGGCTTTTTCCGGATTGGTCCTATTGGCAGTGATGATATCAATCAATTCCTTGGTGCGAACAAATTCGTGCACACCATCAGTCGTCAGTATAAAGGTATCGTGGAGTTGTAGATCCACTTTACGATAGTCGATCTCCACATTCACATCGGCACCCATGGCGCGGCTTAAAAACCCTTTTTCATTTCCACTCCAACGGTGGTGGTCCCGTGTTAAGCGCTCAAATTCGCCCTCACGTAAACGGTAGACGCGCGAGTCACCCACATGAAAAATATGTGCGGTATTGGATTTAAAGACAATAGCTGATAAGGTGGTTAGTAAACCATTGCCGAGTAGTTGATGTCTGACCTGGCTTTGTCCGTATAGCCATCGGTTGATCGCTCCCAACACTTTCTGACATGAATTTTTTACGGTCCAGGATTCGGGTGTACTGTAGTAGTCAAAGACCAGACTCTTGATACAGGATTCACTGGCTTCTCTACCCGCAGAACTACCGCTGACCCCGTCAGCAATGGCAACAACGATACCCTTACTGCTAAGCAAGGGTTCGTCAGGCACCTTAATGCCGATGCTGTCTTCGTTGTGCTCCTTTAGGCCCTTATTCGAATATTGCCCGGCAACAATGCCAAGACTGGTTCGTATAGCGCCTAGCTGTTTGGAGTCGAGTGCTCGGGTCATGTTATTTAACATCAATCATTTCAACGGTACCATCGGGTAGTATTTCTGCCATTTGTCCCTTGGGCTCTTCCAAGTATACCGCTATCAAGACTAGTACCAGGCTAGACACAATACCAATAAACATAAAAAACTGGTCATAGTCTACGAGCGAATTGGCCGTTAGAAATAGCACCGCACCCACATTGCCAAATGCCCCTGCCATTCCAGCAATCTGGCCCGTCAGGCGTCTTTGCACCAAGGGAACCATGGCGTACACGGCGCCGGAACCCGCCTTAGAAAAAATGCCGGCAATGATGGTGATCCCGACCACGAGCCACACCGGCCAGCTTTTATCGACGGTACCCAGTACCAAAAAGCTAAACGAGATTCCCACGAAGACGATTATGAGTGTGAGCTTTCGTCCTATGATGTCACTAATCCAACCACCGGCTGGTCTGGCTACTAAGTTAATAAAGGGGTAGATCCCTGCCAAGAGTGCTGCTGTGACCTTGGGCACATCAAACCACGTTACATAGAACATTGCCAGCATGGATACAACGGCCAGCTCGGTACCGAAGGTAACCAAATAGGCCCAATCCAATATGGCCACCTGTTTAAACTTGTAACGCATCATTTCGGGAACAGGCTTTTTGACGACATGCCCATTGATGGTCCATATTTTCCAGGCCTGTAAAAAAAAGATGGCAAACAGACAGCCATAGATGATATAGGCAGTTGACTCACTCAGCATTCCAGTCTGCGCCGGTGAGAGCTTCCAGGTCAAAATGCCCAGCGCCACAAACAGGGGAATGGTCATTAGAATATAGAGGACTAGATCACTGCCACTGGTCACTTCCAGGGCCCCTGTCTTTTTGGGTTTAAAATAGGTAGAACCCTTCGGAGTGTTGCGCACGATGAAATAGTAAATGCAACCGTAAATAATTGCCGCAACGCTGGCAACTGTTAAGGCGACGCGCCATCCTTCTGAGTCTCCTACCGAAACAGCAATAAACGGGAGTGACATGGCAGCACCTGCTGAACCAAAATTGCCCCAACCACCGTAGATTCCTTGCGCCAATCCTGTTTGCTTTGCCGGAAACCACTCGCCTATCATGCGTATGCCAACTACAAAGCCTGCGCCGATAAAACCGGAAAGGAAACGTAACAAAGCAAGTTGTTCGTAGCTGTCTGACCAGGCGAAACCGATACTGATTAATCCGCCGAGAATCAGAATGCTCGAATAGAGAATCCTGGGTCCGAAACGATCCACTAACATGCCCACAACAATACGTGCAGGTATGGTCATGGCGACATTGAGTATGAGTAACACTTTCGCTTGCTGGTCGGTAAGAGCCAGGGCCTCTTTGATAAAAGGCATCATGGGACCCAGTCCTAACCAAACCACGAAGGTCATAAAGAATGCAAACCAGGTGTAATGCAACACACGTATGTTTGCCTGTTTTAGATTAAACACATTTAAACCGTTGAACATGGCGATCTCCCGCAATTTTTTTTAGTTAATTGCAGTGCGGGTGCCAACATGATTTTGTTATGATTTACATATAGTTATGCTTCAGGCGCAAAACAGCATGCACTTTATTTGTGCGCATGGCTCATATGCACAAATGAGTATGCACCAACATTATGCAAGAAATGTCGAGCTTAGAAATGATCTAACAATCACATCGTTGATTCCACCTATCAGCGTCCTAAGCGGCCAGAAAATGGAAATCCCCGTTTTAGTTTTCAGATCAGTATAACGGCTATCACGTTACTACCTGCTTTTCTTCTATTGCTGTTTATTTACGTTTTCCACCTAGTTCAGTGGTCGGAAGATTTTAGATAATTGCTAAAGTGCTAGGCGGCCTCTGATTTTCTTTGCTTTTCGTGTAAGAATCTCAACACTTCTGCTCTATAATCGTTGTATTCCTTCTTTCCAGCTAGCGCTAGACGATCTCTTGGGCGTTCAAGGTCCACTTTAAGAATTTCACCAATCTTGGCCTCTGGGCCATTTGTCATCATTACTATGCGATCAGATAAGAGCACAGCCTCGTCCACATCATGTGTAATCATGATCACCGTATTATTTAACTTGGCTTGTATCTCCATAAGTGAGTCTTGTAAATGTGCTCTTGTTAAGGCATCCAATGCACCAAAGGGTTCATCCATCAATAAGACTTCAGGCTCCATTGCCAGGG
>JAOUPJ010000319.1 GCA_029879945.1 Gammaproteobacteria bacterium | reverse complement strand
AAAGCGATATGGTCCACGTCGTATTGAAGATTCAACACAGACCAACGCTGCTCTATGGTTTGTGAGAGTGTTTCAATGAACCTCTTTTCGGAATTGTTTTCATTGCTACTGATTTTGGGAAGCAACTCACCCAACAACTGCATCCGTTGAGATATTTGTATGATACCTTGCTCAACCAGCGATATGTTTTGCTTGTGACTGGAGTCTCGCTCGGCCTGATACTGCTCCTTAAGGTTAGAAATATGATAGGCGTAGAAAGAATAAAAAATCAATATGAGAACCGCTGACAAGGCGATAATCGCCTTCCACTTCAAACTAAATGGCTTTCGTTCCTTCTGCCTTTTTGGTTGAGAACTAGGTTTGCCCATCCGGTCTCTCTCCTGTGGCTAGAACCGCATCGATAACATCACTCCCCACATGTTCCACTGTCTTTCGGTCTTACTAAGATCCAGGTTGTCCTGCACAGGTAGCCATCCTGTGCCATCAACACGATGGTGTTCTATTGCTGCTAACCAGTTCCCTCTAGACCAAATCAACCCGAGTGAGTAATCCCTGGCAAAACGCGAATGGGCCGGCACAGCAAATCCTTTCTGTTGAGCAAACTCGGAACCGTCACGATCATTCACGTCTGCGTAGAACTGGTCGACTCTTCCGACTATTTTCCAGCTATCACTCAACAGAAATTGCAACTGTAGATAATAACTCTCTCCGATCTGTTTTTCGGGTAAGGGGAAATTCTTGAAGTAAAAGGTTCGACGTGCATATTCACCCAGTAGCTCCAGAATTCCCACACTATATTTAACGGACACAATCTGCGGAACAAAGCGAATTTCCCCGACTGAATCATCCGGGAAGTCAAACTCTGCGTTAAAATCAAAGTGAGTATAGGCCAGTTTAAAACGTTCGTCTGTAGTGGAGTATTGAATACGGCTCACTAACAGGGGCTTGCCTTTTAAATCGCCAGGTAAATCGGAACGAAAAAGAGATACCTCCGTTCCACTATCCAACCTGGGCAGCACATAACCCGCTCTCAAATCAATGTAAGATCCTTTCAAACGATATTCAGAGGAAAGCTGAAACCCGTCTGAGCTTAATGCCAAATCTCTCACTCGATCAAAATAGATGGATTGAGGCAATATGATTCCTGGCCGAGTAAAAATCATGTCCCTGCTTTCATTGTGAAAACCAAAAGGATTCTTAACCCTTCCCAGATACAGATTCAACCCGATTGTGTTTTGTGAGTAGGCACTATAGTCGACAAAAAGATAATCCAGGTCCGGCTCTCCGGTATCTGACTTTCCTGCCGTCCGGGAAATGATCTGCCCGGCCAGCCTTGTTCTGCGATATGGTCTATAAGAAGCATTTATACCCAACTCGCGGAAATCGATCGAACCCGCTTCAGTATTGCCAAACAAGTTATTCTCGTTTGTTGCCAAGTAACCCTGAGACAGGAACCCGTGCCAGTGCATAAAGGTGTTGGCATGACTGCTATCTAAAGTGAAAAACTGACCGACAATTCCAGAAAACATGAGAACTAAGGTTTTGGACATGACACGAAGCATCATCTAGTTCCCTCTTACTATATTTATTTTTTTTATATGCGTTGGGTTGCCTTCAACTTCTGTTTCGGGCAAATAACCAATAGCCCCGGGAACGGAGCTCAATATAATTTTCATTTCAGATATATCTTCAACTTCCACAGGCGCCTCGCCTAAACCTGAGTAAATCATTCTATCCCAGGCAATGTGTAGTTGATAGGGAAATACTCCCAGAACCTCTTTACAAAATTTTATATGTAAAGGATGTTGACGTGGAAAAACAACAACTGTGATGGGAGTGCCATCGTCCCAGTGTTGTAGACGCCTACCAAAGACGGCATTCAGCAAAGGTTTGTCTATCCTTTGAATGTTTCCTGCGACAACTATATTTTCATTAGCAGCTTGAATGTCACAATTAACAAGTATTAGAAATAGAAAAACCAGTACAGTTATATTTTTTCCTACCACCTCGTCCTCACTTGTATCCCTACCGCTTTAGGATAGCAGGCATTCCGCTTGCAAAAACTGGTAGCCACTACTAAGGTTAGACTAGAAATTCTATTTTTCACTAGAAGTTACAACAATTATTTTTTAATACATAGTTATAACACTGTCGTTTCGATGCGACAGACTGGATGGGCACCGTGAATCTTCTACTAAAAAACTCAAAATTTGGGAAATATTTTTCCGTGACCTACGCGAACAATGACGAGTTGATCCAACATTGTCAACGACTTCGTTATCAAATCTACTGCCTTGAAATGGGACATGCCCATGAAATGCAACATACAGACAAACGTGAATACGACGAATTCGATCCACGTGCTGTGCATGCGCTGGTACAACACAACGCTACGGGCTCGTATATCGCAACTGTACGCCTGGTGCTCTACGACCGCAACTCACCTTCGTCTCATTTTCCAGTTGAGGAGTTAGAGATACTGAGAAGAAAAGACAGAGACATCGTCTGGCAGGTGCCACGCTATCGAATAGCCGAGGTATCACGCTTTGCCGTTTCCAAAATGTTCCGTCGTCGGGTCGGTGAAAGAAATACAATACACGGTATTTGTGAAAATTTTGTTACAAATTACACGGAACAAGATCAACGTCATTATTCCGAAATAACAATCAATTTAATTAAAGCCGCGTTTGATCTTAGCTATGTCCATGGTATAACGCATTGGTACGCGCTGATGGAGCCTTCCCTTATTCGCTTGTTGGCTCGTATTGGTATGGTTTTTACCCCCGTGGGTCCGCTAGTCGATTACTTTGGGAAGCGGCAGCCTTGTATTGCCAAGGTACAGGATCTAATGGATGGTATTCTCCAGGAACGTACCGACATCTGGAGTTATATGTCTCATGGCGGGCGTGTTCGATTTGATAGCATAGAGGCAAAGTATGAAATAGCCATCTAATTAAAAAATACACAAATCATCCAAATCCTCTGCTTCAATTCCAAGCTTTTGGATGCGGTAGTGCAATTGTCGGCTTGACAACCCCAAGTTTTTCGCCGCCTGCGTTTTATTGCCAGAAGCACTCCTAACTGCATTGATAATACTTTCTCGATTAATTTTGTGAACTGATTGATAGGGTCTAGAGGGAAAGGTAGAATCCATGGATTTTGCTATGGATCCAGACTCATCGAGTTCAAGCATCTCATTATCCAGAATTTCTGGGCCCAGCTCGTCGCCGTCGCTTAGTATTACGGAGCGCTCTACTAGATTTTCCAGTTGCCTAATGTTGCCAGGCCACAAGTAGTTCTTCAGAGCTTGTATGGCATGTTTTGAAAAATAGCATCGTTTTTTATACTTCTGATTAGAGAGCGACAAAAAATACTCGAGCAAAAGTACGATATCGTCTTTGCGGTCACGTAGCGCTGGGAGCTTTAATGTAATCACATTGAGTCTATAAAAGAGATCTAGTCGAAATTTCCCCTTGGAAATCTCGCGTTGAATATCCTTATGGGTGGCGGCGACTATTCGCACATCGACCTTTATTGGCGTGTTTGAACCTAGTCTTAAAACTTCGGACTCCTGAAGCACCCTTAATAGCTTTGCTTGTATTTCTGGTCCTAAGTCTCCAATTTCGTCTAAAAATAGCGTTCCCCCATTTGCTGCTTCAAACTTTCCTAGTGTAAGTTTTTCAGCACCGGTAAATGCCCCCTTTTCATGCCCAAATAGTTCTGACTCTATTAGATTCTCAGGTATCGCCGCGCAATTTAGAGCGACAAAAGGTTCTTTGGATCTATGGCTGTTAGTGTGAATAAATCCTGCGAAGCGCTCCTTTCCTGTTCCTGACTCGCCTATTAACAACACTGACGCATCTGTTTTCGCGCTTTGTCTTGCCTTATCCAAGGTATCGAGTAAAACGGGATCATCTCCGATTATGTCGCCCTGATCGCGGAT
>JAOUPJ010000318.1 GCA_029879945.1 Gammaproteobacteria bacterium | reverse complement strand
TCAAGTAGAGTTACAATATAAAAACCACAACAATCCGCATTGAGCCTATAACTTCAATAACCTCTATCGCCTAAGCTTACCTACCATGGCATGAACATTTTCTGATTGTGCTGTACCCTTCGAGTAAAGAACGGCCCTGCCTCTACCTTCTTCTTTGGCCTGATACAGTGCCTGATCAGCAAACAGCATTAAATCCTTCAGTGTTATTTCATTAGTTTTTGGCACAATAGAGGCAATACCAATACTGATGGACACATATGGAGAGACAGGTGAATCAGCATGTTCAAGCTTCATATTTTTAATCTTTTGCAGAAGTCGTACTGCCGTCTTGATCGCCTGTTCGGCATTAACATTAGGAAGAACAATCGCAAATTCCTCACCACCATATCGCGCAACGACTTCACCACTACGTTTGAAATGTTCTTTCATTGTCTGAGCAACACTAATCAGACATTTATCGCCTTCAATATGGCCATATTGATCATTGTATTTTTTAAAATAATCAATATCGACCATCATCAAGGTTAATTCAAACCCTTGTCTTAGTGATCTATTAAACTCAAATTGAATCACTTCATCAAAACCACGTCTATTTGTCACATTTGTAAGTGGGTCAGTTCTTGCCATTCTCTCAAGCTTCTCATTTGCATTAGCGAGTTTTTCCTGAGCTTGAATTAGTTCATTCTCCTTCTGTTTTCTGTCAGTGATATCACGAACAATTCCAATAAAGGCCCTGCCATGGTCAGAAAACACTTCTGTCACAGCAAGATCCATAGGAAAGACGTCACCATTTTTTCTTAAACCTTCAACTTCTCGACCTATTCCAATAATTTTTGGTTTACTCGTAGTAGCGTAGTTACTAATAAACTGATCATGATGTTTGCTATAAGTTTCCGGCATTAATGTTTTAATATTCTTTCCAATCACCTCATCGGAATTCATGCCAAATATTTTTTCTGCTGCATAATTAAACGAGATCACAAGTCCACGTTGATCAATAGCAATTACTCCATCGAATGTATTATTTAATATCCCACGAATAGTTTGAGATTGCGAATCTCTTTCCGTTATATTTTTATATAAAATCTCTGTCATTTTATTAAAATTTACCGCTAACTGTCTCGTCTCCAACGCGCCAGCAGGCTCAACCTTACTATAAAGATTACCATTTGCAACATTCCTTGTTGCCTCAGAAATAAGCTCTAATGGCCGAGACACATACCGTCTAAGAAACTCGGCAATCACTACTGCTAGCATTAAGACTAAAATCATTTCTATTAACCGATCATACACGGCTAACTTTTGCTCCTGGTAAAGCATTTCACTATAATCATAATTAATAAACACAACCCCTCTAGCATGAGTACGTAAAACTGATGCATTTTCTGGGTGCGTATAACTCATCATCGCCACAAACTTATGCTGCCCCTGCGTGTTATCAATGAGCGCCTTTCTTGTGTTAACCGATTTATTAAAAACATCTACATTAAACTCATCCAGCACAGTATCGGCTTGCTCACCACGCCAGGAAAAATTATTTGCAAACAGAATTTTTCCTGAAGGATCAATAACGGCAACATGAAGAAAACTTGAATTGATAGCTGTCTGAGTCACAACATCTTCAAGCAGCTGTGGTTCAATAATAATCACTTTCTCAGCCAAATGAGCAAGGCCAGCAACTTCATGCAAAACTAAATGCCGACTTTTCTCCTCCAGACTCTTAGAATGTCTGGATACCCCCATATATAAGGCAATAGTAATTATGACCAAAAATATCGCAAAAACGACAATGGGCAGCAGTATTCGTAGCGGTAATAAATTACTTTGAAATTTATATTTTTTGCACGAAGCGTCCATCAACCAACCCCTTCGTTTCAACCATATTTTTTAATAAACCGGCTGAAACCATAATCTTCGCTAATTCACGCGCATCGGATTCCAAACCTGGGTTCAATCCTTCCATCATTCCCCTATTCGATGCTGCATCAGGTAACTCAATGCCACTATATGTCTGCGGCACCTCTTGAGGTGTTATTTTCATCCGTTTAGCAAGCACCTCAGATGCTTTAGCAGGCTGGCTTCTAAATTCAGCCAAAGCCTTAAAATGACCCGCTACCAGCCTACGGATAGCTTCTGGACTGTTTTCGATTGCCTCAGGTCTAACAGCAATCACATCGACAATTCGCCCCGGTATTGCCGCACTGGTAAAAAGTTTTGAGGTTTTTTTATCTGCAAGCTGGCTAATCACAGGTTCAAACGTCACTAATGCATCAACATCACCATTGAGATAGGCGTCTCTATGCCTATTCACATTCATATGAATAATTTCAATATCGCCTGGTGTCAGACCAGCCTTAACCAGGGCAGCATGCAGCATCACCGCACCCACAGCCGACTGTTCTACGCCAACCTTTCTACCTTTTAACTGGCGTAGGGTTTTGATTTCTGGCTTTGCCAAAATCATGTCTGCCCCCATAGAAATATCCAGCACCGTCACAACCTTAAGCTCAAGCCCTTGCTCTCTTGCTGATAATACTTCATCCAGAGTTAAACAAGCCCCTTCAACCGTACCTGCAGCAAGCGCCTCAATACAAACCGAAGCAGAGGGAAGTTCTACCATTCGAACAGTCTCAGATGCGAAATAATTACGCTCGCGAGCCAAAAACAAAAATTCGTAACCAGGAAAGACATTTGAAGCAATACGTAGTGGTGGCTCTTTTCTCACACAAGATACGATTCCACTGCCTAGTATGGTAAGACCTGCTATCAAATTTACTGAGCGACCTAAAAATTGACGCCGTGAATTCATAAATCCTCCTTCTTTCCCTGATGTATACTTGCGCACTAAATAAGTACACCCGTCATATCTATTTGTCATTACTGGCAAGGTGTTAACTCCACCATGACACCTAAATGTTTATCGGCACCAAACGATATGCGTGAATATTATTTTTACGGTTGGGAACAAGTGTTGACAAAGTTTTACAAGTAATGATGAACGACTACTCAAAAAACAAAATGTAACAATTTGAAACAAATACTTCATCCCATAATAGTTAAGTGGGTTACTATATATCTCTGTAGTAAGTGGCATTTCGCCTTTACAGCGGTGATGCCTACGGTGTACCTGATTCAGCGACATTAATGTTTCTTGCTGCTGGTCTAATTGGTTTTTCCGTTCGCAAAAACGTGTATAACAAAATGCTTACGTAGTTTCATACTATGCATACGACAAAAGCCCGCATTGCGGGCTTTTTGTTATTGTATTACATCCATTCACGCCTTTAAATTCTCCCTCACATTCCCATTTCACTGCTTTCCAGGCTATTTCCATTTGGAGGCATTAGACACTAAGACTTATTACCCCACATGCACGCCCATCATCAAAACAGCGGTTTAAGTTAATGAAATAGACATAAAGCAAGGCGCTTACAACTGTCGAAATTTCTTACACTATAATTAAGCATTTGAATTATTAGCCTAATAAGACATTGTTTTATAATGGATTATTATATTGGCACGCCATTTGCCTAACAATACCAAGGCTTTATAATCTAAACTCGTGAGAGGTAGACACAATGAAACTTAAATTCTTCTTTGCCAGTTTGCTCGTAAGTTTGGCGACATCTGCCAACGCAGTGGTCATTGATTTTGACTCACTAGAAGTTGCCAACACCACACTAAACTCCATAAGCTCTAATACCTATACTGAAGATGGATTTACCATCAGCGGTAGCCCAATGTATTACGCAGGTCAGCTACATGTAGATCAGTATGCTGGCTCCGCTGGTTTACACATGCGTTCATCATATGCGCAAATAACACTGAACGACTCGATCAACAATGTATTTTCCATCGAAAGTATTGGCCTGTCAGTCCTACAAAATGGTGGGGCATCACCCGATGTAACCTTTACAGGTACACTTCTCGGGGGCGACATTGTTACACA
>JAOUPJ010000069.1 GCA_029879945.1 Gammaproteobacteria bacterium | reverse complement strand
GTACATTAGGCATTATGACTTTTTTTCAAGTTCCCTTTACAGTGTTTACGCAAGTGTTGCCCTCGTTTCTTCTTGCTGTAGGCGTAGGAGATTCGGTCCATCTGCTCAGTATATTTTATCGCCGCTACTCTGAGACAGAAGACAAATTAAACTCTCTGCGCTTCGCTATCAATCATACTGGCCTGGCCATGTTTATGACCAGCATCACCACAGCCGCAGGGCTCCTCTCCTTTGCGGTATCGGAGATCGCAGCCGTTGGCAATTTGGGAATATTTGGGGCCTTAGGTGTCATGTTAGCCTTTGTGTATAGCATCCTGCTTCTACCAACCCTAATCGTTTTATTACCATTAAGGAGCGAGGCATCCCACAAAGGCGGGACTCATCGTATCATCGAAGACAGCATCAGTCGCATCTCTGTCTTTGCGACGAGACACTCCGGAAAAGTGATCCTGGCGAGTGCAGTTTTAGCGATTATTGCAACAATAGGAGTATCCAAACTACGTATCCACTATGACGCAATAAGCTGGCTGCCCAAAGGAAATCCAGTGCGTGTCGCCAGTGAAGTCTTAGATAGAGAAATGCATGGCGCGATGTTCGTGGAGATTGTTCTCGACACGGGCGTGGCTGGTGGAGTGAAGCAACCCGAATTTCTCAATCAGTTGGAAGCCCTGCAACATAAAATCAGCAATATGACAGGTGAAGAAGATATGTATGTGGGAAAAACGATTGCAATTACAGACATCCTCAAACTCATTCATCAGGCACTCAATGAAAACAACCCGGCATTTCACCAGATTCCACAAAACCCGGATCTGATTGCTCAGGAGCTTTTGCTTTTCGAAAACAGTGGTAGCGATGATTTACGGGCAGTGGTAGATAGTCAGTATCAAGAAACCCGCTTGACTGTCAAGTTGCCATGGACTAGTGCTGGTGCCTATGCCTTATTTCTTGCTGATATGCGATCCGTAATAGAGTCTCATTTTTCGTCCAAACCCAGTTTCACCATCACCGGCATGATCACACTACTTACAGAGACTACGACTCACGCCATTAAAAGTATGATACAGAGCTATTCCATAGCCGCCGTCACAATTGGAATTATGATGATACTCCTGTTGCAAAGTGTCCGGGTTGGACTTATCGCTATGATACCCAATCTATTTCCAATACTCATTGCCCTGGGGTTCATGGGCTTACTCGGTTTCCCCTTGGATCTGGCTTCGATATTAGTGGGCTCGATTGCAATTGGCTTGAGTGTAGATGATACAATCCATTTTATGCATCACTTCAAGCGCTACTTTACCGAAAGTGGTGATGTGGTAAAAGCGGTAGACAATACCCTCCACACTTCTGGTCGTGCGATGCTGGTAACAACGATAGTCTTATCTATAGGATTTTTCATCTTTGCCCTATCCGATATGAAAAACCTCATCTCTTTTGGTTTGATTACAGGCATCGCTACCATCATGGCACTCTTGGCAGATATCATCCTTGCGCCCGCACTGATGGCTTTCGCCGTTAAAAACCGAAGTGTGTGTCGATGTTTGGAACGTTAATGCGTACATAAAAATAATTTTGAATTCAATAAACTGGCCTTGCTCTTGGCCTAACTCCAATCGCTTTTTTTCCCAACATCTGATAGAGTCTTAACCATAACAATCCAATGCTAATGGCGTATTAAACAGGGAATATCAGTGACATTTGTTTACTCAAATCCTCGGGTTTTACGGGTATGTATAAAAGCGTTACTCGTGTTTACATCGCTTTTATCCGTTTTCTCCTGTAGAGATCAAAACACGAATTACCAAGGACACGCCATTCCACCCACGCCTATTGGTGAAGTCTTTGTCAGCCTGCCAGCCGCCGAATCCATACAACGAGTTCGATTGGCGGACGGGGCAATCCTTCAGGAAATCGAAGTGGGCATGCTGCCACACAATTTCCTGAGTAGCGCAGACGGGAAATCGGTCTATGTGGTCCTGATTGGTTCACAGGCGGTCGCCGAGGTTGATGTCGAAACCGGACATGTTAAACGCACCATGCTCACGGCTGCTGTTCCCTATAAACGTTCCGATGGAAGCCTCATTCAGGGACACGTGGATCAGGATGCCTCATCCCACACGAGCTGTTACGACTGTCATCATGGCGGGGCAAGTGGGATTAAACCGACTGTCGTGGGTACACGCCCCCAGGGTATCTCCTGGAACACCACCGGGGATACTTTACTGCTTACCAATAGTAAGACGAGCACCATAGTGGAAATCGATGTGCAAAGCGGTTTAATCAGGAAGGAAGTCAGCCTGGCACCAGAAAGTATCGCACATGACCCCACTTCCCTATCCGTTTCAAAAGATTTTGTCGTCGCGACCCTCAGGCCTTCACAGCCTTCTTTCGAGGATTCGGTCATTCGGGTAATGCGCAGTAGCGATTACGCACTCGAATCAGAGACCACCGTTGGTTCCAGTGCCAATAATGTCTTTATCAGTGAAACAATCAATAGCGCATTCATCAGCGATTTTAGCTCTAACACGGTTATCCGAATACCACTCAATGGTGAGCCCTTAAGCGAGATAAAAGTGCAAAGCGGTCCACTGGGTGTGCGTAGCGTGGGTGATTCGAAATTACTGGTTGCCAACTATTATAAGAACAGCGTGTCTGTGGTAAATCTGACTGATTCAAGTCGCCTAGATATACCCTTGCAGTTAAACGGCAAGCACTACGCCAATCCAACTCATATTACCTTGAGTTCGGATGAGAAATTTGCCTACATCGTTTCCACTGGCACACAAGGGCAAGTCCTGGAACTGGATTTGTCTTCAATGAAATTGACTCGCGTGTTTGAAATTGGTGGCTTGCCATTTGATATAGTCATGCTAAAAAACACAGAAAATTCGAAATTTGATTTAGTGAGGGAGTAGACATGAAAAAATGGGTAATACTTTTTATTTCACTCGTGGTGTCCGCCTGCGGTGGGGGCAGTGATGATGGCCCTAACCCATCACCGGGAGGCACAATCATCGGAAAAGGGGTGGTTACTGGACTGGTAACGGATTCCAGTAGCGGCGCTCGCCTGAAAGACGTGAATGTCAGTATCGGCAGTCGCAGCACACGCACCGACGCAAAGGGAGAATTTGTCCTCGATGTCGCAACCGAGGGTACGGTGGTCATCGCCTATAAATTGGAAAATTATGCCGACGGTTTTAGTAATGTGAAGCTGGGTGATGAAGCGGTGGCGATAGTCACCTCCCTGAAAAAAGAAGGGGCGCGTCAGAACTACGATCCCAGTACGAGCACCACCATCTGGCAAACGACTGAAGCCGGCCCTTATGCCGTGACCTTCGCGCCAAATACCCTGGACACCACGGATACGAATCTCAAGGTTTCAGTCACCCCGCTGGACCCTACAAAAGAGGCACAGGCACTACCGGGCGAATTGGTTACAAGTGGCGCCCTATTGATGCCACTCACTTTTGCTGAATTTAGTATTTACGATAGCAAGGGGAATAAGGTTAATCTCAAGGAAGGCGGAAAAGCATTTGTTGAACTGCCCATACCTGTAGAAATGCGTAGTGCTTACAAAATTGGTGAAGTAGTTCACTGCTATTCATATAACCCTCTTACCGGTCAATGGGAAGATTTTGTTGTGGGTACCGTCGCCCTTTCCAGCGTTGACGGAACAACTCTGGTAATCAATGCAGAGATCAAACACTTCTCCTGGTATGGTGCTGCACCAGAAAGCAATGACTGTGTGGATGTGTATGGGCAAGTCGTTAGCGCTGTAGACGGCAAACCCTTGGCCGGCGCCCATGTGGAAGCCTTCCCCGGAACGTCTGCCACTACCGATAGCAATGGAAATTTTACTGTTCGGACCACACCCAGTCAGGCAAACAGTATATCGGCATCCAAGACCTACACGGATACCGATGGCAGTGTGAGTGGGATGCCCGGTGCCAAAGTGATTGAGTTCGGAAAACTTGCTGATATACCCTTAGTTGGTTTGGTTCCTAAACCCTGTAGTTCGCCGATAAGCTATGACCCTCAAGATCCCGGTACGACCGACCCTGTCACCCTTGTGATTGGAAACATCGGAACCGTCAGCTACCAGATCGCAGCTACAATTCTACGGCTGGGTGGAGATGGATCAGATCTTATCTTCGCGGATATCGAGGAAATTTTACCAACAGGTGACGTTAACGATGCAGCCGTCTTACCCTCCGCCACCATCGTGGTGACTGGCCCTAATGGCTTTAACGTAACACTGACCGAGTACGTTTCAGGGAATTATTCCACTTCAACTACGATCACACCCGGTGGACGATACACCATCACGGTGGATATCGACCAGAACGGCAGTATAGACGGCAGCGGCTCTGTTTTTGCCGTGGGTGACATCAGCTGGGTAATGCCAGAAAATGCAAGCACTGTTAAAAACGATGATCTTGTTGTTTCCTGGTCCGACAGCGGCGCAACGAATAGTGATTATGCCGCACTCTACTGGGTAAGTCTGACGGAAGATTCGTTTAGTGACTCGGCCTATTATTTCGGCAGCGATAGCCAGTTTACACCACGTAGCTTATTGAACCCGGAAAGCCCTCTTGCTCCGGGTAACTATATGGGTTCCATCTGGGCCTTTAGCGGCCCTAGCGATATCCCTGTTGGAGAATTTGATTTCTCCAATAATGTCACCGGCTCTATCGTTAACGGCAGTTTTTCATCCTTAGGTATTGTCGCTGACGAAACATTTGGTTTTACAGTAGTCGAATAGTCAATCGTATGTGGACTCTCTTTCGAACTAGAGAGAGTCCACTTTTTACTTATCAAACCTCTTTCTTACTCCCGTATTCGCTGCCCCAACAAGTAACATCACCTTGCTCTAATACAAAACGTATGCATCTTTATTGTGCAAGCACAGATGAAACGAGCCCCATTTTTATTCCTCAACAAAGATATTAATTGGATATATAACATGTAGTTACATTCCATTTCTGGCTTGTGGCAAGGCCTGTGCAGAGACACAAAAAAATGAAACTTGTTTTAGCCAAGTTCATTGCACAAAGACAAGTAACACACGAGAGGAAGACTATGTCGTATTTGGAACCCACAGAGTTTGTTAAAAAGATGGTCGACTCGGGAGAGTCAAAGATTTACATGTCTACCAAAGACACCTTCATCCGAGCCTATATGGCGGGTGCTGTTTTGGCCCTGGCTGCCATGTTTGCTATTACCGTCGCTGTCAAAACCGGTTCTCCACTAATCGGCGCACTCTTATTCCCGGTTGGTTTCATCATGTTGTACTTGATGAAGTTTGACTTGCTCACGGGTGTCTTCACACTAGTTCCACTCGCCCTACTCGATAAAAGACCCGGCGCCAATATGACTCAACTCCTGCGCAACTGGGGCTGGGTATTTCTGGGCAATCTGGGTGGCGCTTTGACAGTCGCGTTTATCATGTCTTTCGTACTGACCTATGGTTACAATGTGGATGGCGGCGCACTCGCGGCCAAGGTAAGCAGCATAGGGGAATCTCGAACGCTGGGCTACAAAGAACATGGTCTCGCTGGCTGGATGACAATTTTTCTCAGAGGCATGCTGTGTAACTGGATGGTATCCATGGGTGTTGTGGGCGCGATGATATCCACCTCTGCTTCTGGTAAGATCATGGCCATGTGGATGCCCATCATGCTGTTCTTCTTCATGGGCTTTGAACATTCCATCGTAAACATGTTTTTGTTTCCCTTCTCCATGATTATGGGAGGTGGGTTTACAGTTTCTGAATATATCATCTGGAATGAGCTTCCCACCGCATTAGGAAATCTTGTTGGCGGACTGGTCTTTGTGGCGTTACCGCTTTACTACACACATGTGAAGACAAGCCCAGAAAGAAATATTCTGAAGTAAACGGGTTTCAAGGAACACAACTCGGCCCAACAACGGGCCGAGTTTTTTAGGTACGATATGTCAGCGCAGTTAGCTATCAGCATAGGCCAATATTCTGATAAGGGTCGCAAACCACTCAATCAGGATTTTCATGGAGCAGTTGTTCCCAAGGAACCTTTGTTAAGCACAAAAGGCACGGCAATCTGTTTGGCAGACGGCATCAGTAGTAGTGAAGTGAGCCAGTATGCCAGCGAAGCTGCTGTGAAAGGTTTTCTGGAAGACTACTACAGCACGCCCGAGTCCTGGACGGTCAAAACATCCGTTCAACGTGTTTTAAAGGCAAGCAATTCCTGGTTGTATCTTCAAACACGCAATAGTCCCTATCGTTACTCGCCAGATAAGGGCTATGTGTGCACTTTTTCCACACTGGTTCTGAAATCCAACACCGCCCATATATTTCACGCCGGCGATACACGCATCTATCGCGTTGTGAATAACCGTTTAGAACAACTCACCGAAGATCATCGCCTCTGGGTTTCAAGAGAAAAAAGCTATCTACAGCGAGCGCTAGGTATAAAAGACTACCTGCAACTTGATTATCAGGACTTGTCCGTAGAAGTAGGCGATGTCTTTTTACTTGCAACAGACGGCGTGTATGAATTTGCAAGTGAAACGTTTATTGTCGATACGATTAAAAATAACACCGACCTGGATCATGCTGCAAAACTGATTGTTAAAGAAGCATTCGAAAAAGAGAGTGATGACAATCTTTCCTTACAGATTGTACGCATCGATCAATTACCAAAACAGGAAGCGGGCGAAGCCTATCAGCAGATGTCTTCCCTGCCCTTTCCCCCCGAACTAAAACCCCGAATGCTGTTTGATGGCTATGAGATAGTGCGAGAAATCCAGATCAGCCATCGCAGTCACATCTTTCTCGCGCTCGATACAGAAACGAAGGAACAAGTCGTTATCAAGGTTCCCTCGGTGGATCAGAGAAACAATTCGGAATACATCGAACGCTTTCTTATGGAAGAATGGGTAGCGAGACGTATCAACAATGCCCATGTGCTCAAGCCCTGTTCTCAGACTCGAAAACGTAATTATCTCTACATCGTCACCGAATTTGTGGAAGGCCAAACCCTGCGGCAGTGGCTGATCGATCATCCCGAGCCCGACCTGGAGTTTATGCGAACAGTAGTAGAGCAAATCGCATCGGGTTTACGCGCCTTACACAGACAAGAGATGCTGCACCAGGATATCAGACCGGAAAATATCATGATCGACAAAACCGGCACCGCCAGGATCATCGATTTCGGTTCCACACGGGTAGCAGGTCTCAACGAAATTAATACCTTTTTATCACAAGAAGGCATACTGGGAACTGCACAATACACCGCTCCGGAGTACTTTATCGGCGAATTGGGGAATACGCGTTCCGATCTATACTCCCTGGCAGCAATTGCCTACGAGATGCTATCCCATAGGCTTCCCTATGGCGCAAACGTGGCCAGGGCCACGACGAAATCGGCCCAACAGAAGCTGGTATATCAATCGGTTCTGGATGATACGAGAACCATTCCGGCATGGATTGATGCGACGCTACGAAAGGCCCTAAATCCCGATCCCTATAAACGCTACGAGAGATTATCAGAGTTTGTTTACGATCTGCGCAATCCCAATAAGGCCTTTATTAGCAAGACGCTCCCGCCTTTGATTGAGCGTAACCCGGTTTTGGTTTGGAAGACAGTATCTTTTATCTTAATGATTATTGTACTTGTTTTGATTTTTCAGCTTACCCGTAATTGAGAAGCAGGCAGAATATTTTAACGAATAATTTAGGAGGAAAATGATATGACACGTGATGAAGTGACCCAGATGATATTGACCAACAAGCGCAGTAAAAAACTGAAGTGGTCTCACCTCGGTGAGGCGATTGGTCAAAGCAAGGAATGGACGACCGCCGCGCTGATGGGGCAAATGACATTGACCGAGCAGCAGGCAAAGATAGTCGGTGAAATGCTGGATCTGTCCGATGAGGCAATCGATCAGCTTCAAGTTGTACCATACAAAGGCTCATTACCTACCGCAGTTCCCACCGACCCGCTGATCTATCGTTTTTATGAACTGGTGAATGTGTATGGGATGAGTATCAAGGAATTGATCCATGAAGAATTCGGCGACGGCATCATGAGCGCCATCGACTTCTCCATGGACATCAGCCGCGAAGCCAATCCCGCCGGTGATCGCGTCAAAATTGTCTTGAATGGAAAGTTTCTGCCTTATAAGACATACTAGTCCAGCATAAAAAGCTGGGACTAATTATCCGAGTTAGTCCCAGCTATTTCTAAATCATACTACGTTATTGAGCAACATCCGCAGTTGAAAACGGGGCAGCGCCTGGCTCTGAAATTTCGGCATCTTCAGGAGGCACAAACATCCCTTTCGAAACAAAGGCGCTGAATTCTGCCGAGTCAATCTGATTGTTTCTATCGACATCTGCCTCGGCCCAGTTTGCCGATAGCGCGGTGTCCCGTTTGGCTTCAGACTTGGATATGGACTTGTTTCCATCCCTATCCAGCGACTCAAACGTACCGACATTTTCATCATCCATAGCGAAAACACTTGAAAGCGCAAAAGTAAACATGAATAGAAGCAGGAGTAGTCTTTTCATCGTGATCGTCCTTTATCTACAAATAAGCATACAAAAGCCGTACTTCACTTTTAGCAGATTCTAGACTGACTTCACATAAAGGAGAAATAGGATTTTCTAATCCTGTATACAGAATAGTTATTTGAAAGGTTTTTTCTATTCACACGTTGAACAATCCATATCTTCAACCGCACTCAATAGAATTTCTCTTGTGTGAAAAAGTAGATTTTATGCCACCTTATAAGACATACTAGCCTAGACATCAACACCGTGACGAATTGAAAAAACGGGTCCTGGTGTGTTTCATGTTATTCGTTTTCTCTAACTAACTACAGGCTGACCATCATTCCTAAACCATCCCGTAAGACTATATCGAGACTTGTTTACAGGAAGCACTTCGTGTGGAAAGTCTTCGCTTAGAAAAATTACCATGCGACCAAAAAAGGGTTCGACTTTTTCCAATATCTGCTCAGAATCTTTTTCATAAATAATAAGCTCTCCGCCATTATCCGGTGACCAGGCAGGATTCAAATAGAGTATCGTCGTAACGCGACGACTGGTTTTATCCTTAAAGGCATCCAGGTGTTTCTTGTAGAATGCACCTTTTGGATAGTGCGCGTAATGACATTCAAAGTCGTTAAGCCCGAGGAAAAAGTTCTGATTGAGTTTCTGTTGCAGCGCTTTCATCCATTTAAAATAGAACGCTGCTTGAGGAGTCGTTTCCGATAGCCAGCAAATTCGATCCCGCCGAACAAAAGGATTTTTCTGATAGCCCTGTGACCGACCCACGCCTGCCACATGAAATTCATCACTGGATCGGTTTTTAATATCAATGAGGAGTAACTGTAGCGCTTCAGTTTGAAAAACACCATCGAGAACGATGTATCCCGAATCACGCAACGCAGAAGCTACGGGGGTTAAGAATTTTTCGCTATCACCATCGTGGTTGCTTGATACTACGTTAGACAATCAGCAACCCTTTTTCGTTATACAGAAGAATAGTCTGTTGAAAAGTGTTATAAGGACTCCCAGCTTAAATAGATAAGCCAGGAGCCTAGGGATCATTAAAATTGCCAGGGCTTACCTGAGCCGGAATTCTTTTGTTGTTCAGAAGCTAAAGTGGCCTGACGGTAGGCCTCGTCTGCCAGTTCAAAGGCCTTTTGGGAATTGCCCGATTCGGCTTCCTTCTTCGCCTCATCGATCAGTTCGCCTGTGTCACGCCAGGCTCCCCCTGTTTTATTGATGGCCTTATAGGCATTTTCTGCCTTGGCAATCATGGCGTTGTGGTCACCCCCTTCTTCACTCAAAGCAATTGAACTTAGGGACGTTAGGCTCAGAAAAGCAGAAGCAAATAAGACTTTCGCAACATGTCGGTTCATCGATTCACCCATGGAAGACCAATAATGGATGAATTAGAACTCCAACACACCACAGTTGAAAGCGATATATTTAGATCGTCTCGATTAAATAATATTATGGTAAGTAGACGGAGCAAGCAGGCCCATACTAGCGCTATTAGACCGCTGCCAACTCCACGGCCTCATCCACATCTACCGCAACCATACGTGAAACACCCGGCTCATGCATCGTTACACCGTTCAGATGTTTTGCAATCTCCATAGTGACCTTGTTATGCGTAATCATAATAAATTGCACATTCTCACTCATGTGCTCTACTAAGGTACAGAAACGACCCACGTTGGCATCGTCCAGTGGCGCATCCACCTCGTCGAGCATACAGAAAGGTGCGGGATTCAATTCAAAAATAGAAAAAATCAGCGCAACCGCGGTAAGCGCCTTCTCACCACCTGAGAGTAAATGAATATTGCTAATGCGTTTCCCAGGAGGTCTGGCCATGATGCTCACCCCCGTGGTTAACAGGTCTTCCCCGGTCAATTCCAGAAATGCCTGACCGCCGCCAAACAGCTTTGGGAAGTTGCGCTTAATGCCGTTGTTGACCTGTTCAAAGGTCTCTTCAAATTTCGTTTTCGTTTCTTTATCGATCTTGCGAATCGCGTTTTCCAAGGTATCCAGCGCCTGTTCCAGATCCGCTTTTTGGCTATTTAAATGCGTGAAACGCTCAGACTCTTCGGCAAACTCATCAATCGCTGCCAGATTGATTGCGCCCAATTTCTGGATTTTGCTGGCAAGCTTTTCTAATTCTTCCTGTAACAGAGAAATGGTTAGTTCATCATCCATCACCTCGAATAGCGTAGTGAGATTATGTCCAGCCTGCTCCATTTGCTCTTGTAAAGACTGTCTGCGTGTTTTAAACGACTGGGAATCGATTTTTTCCTGTTCCAGTCGCTCCCGAGCAGAGTTCACCGAACCTTCCGCATCCTGACGTCTGTCATTCAGGCTATTGAGCTCTTCGTCTATGGCCTCCACCTTACGTCGCGTTTCACTAAGCTTGATATCCACTTCCCGGTGTTTGTCTAACAGGGAAGCCAATTCTTCTTTTAAATGGCCCAGGGGTGCGTCCACCTGCTCCATTTGCTCGTGCATGGCGCCGATCTGGTCCTGAAACTGATCAATTTGGGAATCGAAGCGTTGAAGGTTTTGTTTCAAGGAATCATTTTGGGTACGAGTCGTTTGCAGTTCCAGTTCCAGGGATCTGGATTGCTCCCGATATTCTTCGTAGGTCTTGCGCGATTCATCCAAACCGTTTTGCAGCTTTTCTTTCTTATGCAGCAATTCAGTCCGAACCGCTTCAAGCTCAGCCTTTTCCACTTCGGCTTGCTCGATGAGCCGTTGCGATTCGGCCGTGTCAATGAGGGTTTGCTCCCGCTGCTCATCCAGTTCAGCCAGATCTTCCTCAATGCGATCGATACGTTGTTTAGTCTGCTCGATCTTGGAACGATCGGCCGCCTGTCTTGCCTTTAACTCACCAATTTCAGACTGCAAACCGTGTATGGAATCGCTGAGGGAATGGCGTGCCTCCTCAGTACTGGCGATCTTGTCTTTTGTTTCCCGAATTCGGCTTTCCAGTTCGGAAAGCTGCGACATGAGACTCTCGCGTTTCTCAACACTGGTCTTCAGTTCTTTTTCGCGTGAAAGCACGCCCGATTTCTCAGGATGGCCGCGTAATACCCGAATCCAATCTGCGCTCACCCAAATTCCGTCGCGTGTCACATAAGACTCACCATCCGACAAGTGCTGGCGATTGGCCATGGCCTGGGACACGTCCTCCGCGCAATACACACCGTTAAGCATGGAGTGTAATGAATACTGTGAACTGACTTTACTTAGTAAAGGCTCTTTATTGCCACTGGCAATCGGGGACGCGTTCCGAGAACTGGCCTGGATCACACCAATGTCGGCATCTGAAATGGCCGCCAGACTGGAGCCCAACTCGCTCAAGTCATCCACACAGACCGCTTCCAGATTGAAACCCAAGGCCGTTTCCACTGCCTTTTCCCAGCCGTCGGCCACGTTGATTTGCTGCGCCAGACGTTGTGCGCTCTCCAGCCCATTCTGCTGCAACCACGCATTGAGATTGACCTGATTTTTACCCAGTGCCGCTTCTTGAAGCGCTTCCAAAGAGGAAATACGACCTTCCAATTGCTCTAATTGTGTACGCGCCTCAGCGGATTTTTCCTGCTGTTCTTGCAAGCTGACACGCTGCTCCTTGAGCAGGGCATCCTTCTCCTGTGACTCAAATTGCAACTCTTCACGTTCATTTTCGAGGGCCTGTATATTATTAGAAATTACTTCAATTTCTTTTTCTAACTCACTGATATCTAAGCGTTCTAGCTCTTCTTCCAGCTTGCTTCTACGTTGCTGTTGTTGCTCCAGCTTGTCTTCAAGATGATTGAGCTTAGTCTGTTCGACATCGATAAGGCGAGCGGGCTCATTGGCCTTTTCATTCAATTCATCCCAGGCATGGCGCCAGGTATTCATGGCCTCAGTGGCCTCATCGAAACTGGCTTTCTGCTCTTGGGCCTGCCTGTTCAGCTCCTCGAATTCTGGCTGTAAAACGCCAAGCCTGTTCTCCAAATCCACCGAACGCATCTTGTCGTTCTTCTGCAGATCGATGGTCGACTCCAGATTCTTCTCCAGCTTGCGCAGATCCATTTCCAATTGATTCTTGCGTTCTTTGGCGTGCTGAATGGACTGCTCGCGTTGAGCGATATTGGAGCCTATACGATAGTAGTCTCCCTGGATTTCATTCAGCTCGTCGTTGCCTTCCGTGTAGGCAACTCGCTGGTTTTCGATGGCCGCCTCTTGAGATCGCAAATTGGCAATTTCTGCTTCCAGCTGATTTTGATAGGCACTGATTTTCTCGTCTGCCAGTTTGACTTGGGTATCCAGTTCTTTCCATTGCAGGGCCATGAGGTAACCGGTCTTTTCCCGTTCCTCTTTGCGTAGTTCTTTGTAGCGCTCAGCGGTACGTGCCTGGCGTTTTAGTTTTTCGAGATTCTTTTCCAGTTCATCCAACACATCGGTGATGCGATTGAGGTTGTCGCGGGTATGACGAATGCGTGTTTCGGTTTCGCGTCTGCGCTCTTTGTAAATAGAAATACCCGCAGCTTCCTCCAGCAGATTTCGTAATTCTTCTGGCTTGGCTTCGATCAAACGGGAGATCATTCCCTGTTCAATAATGGCGTAACTGCGCGGACCCAGTCCTGTCCCTAAAAAGATGTCTGTAATATCACGACGCCGACAGCGGCTACCATTTAAGTAATAGTTTGACGTACCATCGCGCGTGACCAGGCGCTTGACTGAAATTTCGTTGTATTGCGCAAACTTTCCACCCAATCGACCGGCGCTATTATCAAACACCAGCTCCACAAAGGCCTGGCCAACCGGCTTACGCGCAGTCGATCCGTTGAAAATAACATCCGCCATCGACTCACCGCGCAGATGCTT
>JAOUPJ010000317.1 GCA_029879945.1 Gammaproteobacteria bacterium | reverse complement strand
CTTCAATTCCGGATTGTCTTTTGTCACCTTCATTTTACGTGCGCGAATAAGGCCGCCATCTTTGCCTGTAAGCCCAACGGCCCTGCCGCCATGTGAATTGATGAGATTGACGATTTCTTTGTTAACCAGTCCGCCTAGTACCATCTCCACGATATCCATCGTGTCCGCATCGGTCACACGCAGGCCCTGAACAAATTCACTCTCTTTGCCGACGCGCTGTAAAAGTTTGCCAATCTGAGGGCCGCCGCCGTGGACGACTACGGGATTCATGCCCACCAGCTTCATCAAAACGATGTCGCGGGCAAAGCTATTTTTTAGTTCGTTATCAACCATAGCGTTGCCGCCATATTTGATGACGATGGTTTTGCCTGCGAAGCGCTGTATATAGGGTAAGGCTTCAACCAGAACTTTGGCGATTTGCGTGGCGGAGTCTTTCATTATGCCCATGATTTTACGTTACTAATTTGAAAAACCGTATTTTGGCAGAATCAGAAGGGTAACGCCAATTTTGAATTGAGGCTGTGGAATAAGGCGCGGAAGGACTCCTGGATACGCTCCATGGCTTCTTCGTTGTCTCCCTCGAAACGAATGACCAGGCAAGGAGTCGTATTCGACGCTCGAACCAGACCAAAGCCGTCGGGGAAATCGACTCGAAGACCATCTATGGTGGTGACTTGCGCGTCCGGGAAATCTGCCTTCTGCTGCAAGTGTTTCATGAATTCGTAGTGTTCACCTTCCCGCATATCCAGTCTCAATTCCGGCGTATTGATGGAATTGGGCAGGCTGGCAAAGACAGCAGCCGTGGTGCGGTGATCGGCGGCGAGAATTTCCAGTAGTCTTGCTCCGGTGTAGAGCGCATCATCAAAGCCAAACCACCTCTCTTTGAAAAAAATATGCCCGCTCATTTCGCCGGCCAGTGGGGCACCGGTCTCTTTCAACTTGGCCTTGACCAGGGAGTGTCCGGTCTTCCACATGGTGGCCGTGCCGCCTGCCCGTTCGATTTCCTTGCCCAGATTGCGCGAACATTTAATATCGTAAATAATTTCTGCGCCAGGGTTTCTGCCAAGTACATCCAGGGCGTACAGTATCATTTGCCGATCAGGCCAGATGATTTCTCCGTCGGGTGAAATTACACCCAGGCGGTCACCGTCGCCATCAAATGCCAGCCCCAGATCGTAGGCACCCTCTTTGACCTTCTCAATCAAGGTCTTCAGGGTTTCTGGTTGACTGGGGTCGGGGTGATGGTTGGGGAACGTACCGTCTATTTTGCAATAAAGTTCAGTTACATAGCATCCCAGGCGCTGGAAAAGCTTGGGTGCCAGTTCGCCGGCGACTCCATTTCCGCAATCCACAATAATCCGTAGGGCGCGCTTGAGTTGAACGTCGCTGGTAATGCGAGACAAATAGGCCTGAGACACGTCTTTTTTCTCAACTGTACCTTCGCCGCTGCGCAGTTTTTGAACCTGTATGCGTTTTCTCAGGCGCTGAATGGTATCACCGGAAAGCGTCACGCCCCCTAGAACCATTTTCAGCCCGTTATAGTCGGGTGGATTATGGCTGCCGGTGAGCATGATGCCCGTCTGCGTATTGAGGTGATGGGTGGCGAAATAGAGCACGGGGGTGGGGACTACGCCCACATCGATTACATCACAACCGCTATCCACCAGGCCCTGGGTAAGCGCCTTGATAAGTTTGGGGCCCGAAAGACGTCCGTCTTTGGCGACCACGACCTTATTGATGCCATTCCCGATAGCCTCGCTGGCAAAGGCGCGACCGATGGCATAGACCACATCCGGGGTGAAATTGTGATCCACGATGCCTCGGATGTCGTAGGCCTTGAAAATAGAGGTCTCTAGTGCTGGATTTGGGTTGTACTGGTCGGTCACGGACCTAATACTCCTAAGTACTCATTAAAGTCGCCCTGAATGACCGAAGCCCCCTTCGCCCCGATCACTTTCGGTAAATTCTTCTACAATCTCAAAATCGGCCTGCACAACGGGAACGAAGACCAGTTGTGCGATGCGCTCACCCACTTCAACTGTAAAGTGGTCGTTGCCCCGGTTCCAGCAAGAAACCATGAGCTGACCCTGGTAGTCGCTATCAATAAGCCCAACAAGATTTCCCAGAACGATCCCATGTTTGTGACCCAGTCCGGATCTCGGCAGAATCACGGCGGCCAAAGTCGGATCAGCGATATGGACGGCCATACCGGTAGGTATTAATACGGTCTCTCCGGGTGCAATCTGAATAGCATTTTCGAGGCAGGCGCGTAAATCGATTCCCGCAGACCCTTTTGTGGCATGAGCGGGTAACGGAAACTCGGACCCCAGGCGCTCATCGAGGATTTTAAGCTGAAATTTTCTCATGATACTCCGTTTCGATAATATCCATTAGCTGCTGCGCAAGCCTTTGTTTGCTGGCTTTGGGTAAGGGGTAAGTCTTTTTTTTCGTCAATACTAATAAGGCGTTATCGGCAGTCCCGAATCCCGTGCCCTGCTCTGCGCCAGTCTTTCCAACCCAATTTGCTGCGAGTATATCGAGATTTTTACGAATTAGCTTGTCTTTCGCGTGGGTTTCCAGGTCCTGCGTTTCTGCTGCAAAGCCCACGCGCATCACATTGGGGAATTTTTGAGCAGACTCCAGCAGGATATCGGCGTTGGGTGTTAGAGCCAGCTCCATCTCTGAGCTTGTCTTTTTAATCTTTTCTGAAGCGGGACTGGATGGGCGGTAGTCGGCCACGGCAGCCACGGAAATAAAAATGTCTGAATTGGCTAACTCGCTCATGACCTGCTCATACATTTGCTGCGCCGTCTCCACTCGAAGCACTTTGGCGCCAGGGGGCGGGGAGAGATGGGTAGGACCGCTGACCAGGACGACTTCAGCGCCTCTGCTCAGCGCCGCAGCGGCCACGGCATAGCCCATTTTGCCCGAGCTTCGGTTGCCGATGTAACGCACCGGGTCTATTGGTTCATGCGTGGGGCCTGCTGTGATCAGGATTTTTTTTTTACTCAGTTCCTGAGACTGAGTGAAATGTTGAACGACCTGGCTGCAAATAAGGTCGGGTTCGCTCATTCTGCCGGGGCCATTTTCGCCGCAGGCCTGGTCGCCCTGTTCGGGACCAATCAAATGCACGCCCCTGTCCAGCAATTTACTCACATTTTCCTGCGTAGCAGGGTGATTCCACATGCTGTGGTTCATGGCCGGCGCCACAAAAAGCGGCTGTTGGTTGGCCAGGGCACTGGTGCAGAGCAGGTCGTCAGCCAGACCATGGGCCAGCTTGGCGAGAAAATTCGCGCTAGCCGGCGCCACTACCATGGCGTCTGCCCAGCGGGTAAGGGAGATGTGTTCCATGGCATCGCCAGCGCTGACATGCTCGTCGGTATAAACCGGGTGTCCACTCAGGGCCTGGAAGGTGAGGGGGGTGACAAATTGTTGCGCCGAGCGACTCATGATAACACGCACCTCTGCCCCTTCAGTCTGAAGCGCACGCACCAGCACGGCGGCCTTGTAAGCGGCAATGCCCCCGGTAACTCCCAATAAGATTCGACGACTCTTAAGAACTTGCATAGAATTAAAGTGTACCTTAATTAAGAACCTAGATACACGAGGATAATAACAATGACAATTCGTGACTGGCCGTTAGGGGAACGGCCTAGAGAAAAGCTATTACATAGCGGCCCCCATGCCTTATCCGATGCCGAACTTCTTGCCATTTTTCTGCGCACTGGAACGCGAGGCAAAACGGCGGTAGACGTGGCCAGAGATTTACTCCGGCAATTTGGCTCCATTCGTAATCTGCTCAATGCCGACCTGAAGACATTTTCTCAAGGCAACGGTTTGGGCGAGGCGAAATTTGTCCTGCTGCAGGCGACGCTGGAAATGGGACGCAGGCATTTGCGGGAGGTCTTGGAGCGTGGTTCTGCCTTGACCAGTCCGGAGGAAACCAAGGCCTATCTAAAAGTACATATGCGGGATTTCGAGCACG
>JAOUPJ010000068.1 GCA_029879945.1 Gammaproteobacteria bacterium | reverse complement strand
TCCCGCAAAAAAACCAAAGGCCCACCGAGAAAAATCCCACAAAGAGGGAGTTTTGTACCAGGTCTCCGCTTTCAGTCATGATTTTGCTTACGCTGAGATTGAAAGCGACAAGTCCAATACTAAGTGAAATGAAGGCGGCGGCTAACAGGTGGGAGGTTCTGGTTTTAAACTTCCACACACGGGTATTTGCGTTTTTCTGATGGCCGTGCATGAGTATTACGGTGAGATAGAGTGGCCACGCCAGCCAGACCACGAGAAAGATGCCATCTTTTACTGAAAAATTGACTGCGCTACTAACATAGGCCGTCCAGATCGTGAGCAGCACAGCAATGGCGATATTCATCCTTCTTTTACCTCTCCTATGGACGCTTTTTCCACACCAGTAAACGGTTATTCACCGGCATTTCGAAATCGGAAGAAAATGCGAGTCCGACTTCATACGCAAGTTTATCAAGGGCCTCGAAATCTCGTAAACCCTGTTTTGCGTTTTGTTGTTTCAACCAGGCATCAAATCGCGCATTGCTGTCACTGGTATAGTCGCCACCGTAGTTAAAAGGACCATATAAGCAAAACTGTCCCTCTGGTTTCAAAATCATTGCGATACCGCGAAAACAGTCTTCCACTTCTTGCCAGCTCATGATGTGCGAGGTATTGGCACTATACGCCGCATCATATTTTTCTGAGGGC
Organism: Gammaproteobacteria bacterium; assembly: GCA_029879945.1. Classification (GTDB taxonomy): domain Bacteria; phylum Pseudomonadota; class Gammaproteobacteria; order S012-40; family S012-40; genus JAOUPJ01. The sequence goes on along the minus strand of JAOUPJ010000068.1, from coordinate 12,764 downwards.
CAATCATTACTGGCTACGTTCAATGCGATTGGTTTGGAAATATTTTCCAGGCCGGCCTCGTCCAGCCACAGCTGTATACCGCCCAGGTTTTGTTTGAGTTCGCTGGGCTGCCATTGTAGCCAGGGCATGGCCTTTGAAAAGTACACCGCATGTTGGCCGGTACCGCTGCCGATCTCCAGTACCGTGTGCGAGTCCTTCAATACCTGCTTTAAAACGGCCTCTATGGGCGCGCGATTTTGTGCACTGGATTCGGCGTAGGGCTTCACGGTGCGTCCATGGCGCAGCGCACTCCCACATCGATAAAGGACTTGTTCAGGGGTAGGTTCAGGCGATAGGCACCGCGATGAAACAGTTCCAGGGCGTAGTGGCCCTCACCACTCCAGCCGCCGCCGCGGGCGACGCGATACTTTTGCCCAAACATGCGACTGGTTTGTGTGGACTTGGGATAGGCCTGATACCAGCCGTCCACCCATTCGGATACGTTGCCGGCCATGTCGTATATGCCATAAGGGGACTTGTCCTTCGCATAACTGCCCACCGGGGCCGCGCCGTGTACCCATTCCTCTTCCCCGGAGTTGGTCCAGCCGGCCTGCCATTTCGCGCCCCAGACGTATTCCTGGCCTTTCTCTCCCCGCGCTGCCTTCTCCCACTCTTTCTCGCTGGGTAGGCGTTTTCCGGCCCACTGGCAATAGTCGTAGGCGTTCTGCCAGGTGATTTGGGAGACGGGAACCCGTCCGTATTCGGCGAAATGCTCCTTGATGACCTTTAGCAATTCCTCGCGACTGGCCTTGCGCAGGTCCATGTCTATCTTGGCCACGCCCACGGCCAGCTTGCGCAGAATCTCCTCGGGGGCAGCATCCAGCGCCGCTTGATTGAAGGTGAAGACGTAACCTGTCTCAGTCCAATAGTCGGGGGCTTTATAAGCTGCGAAGAGGACGAAATCCCGGTACTGGGCATGGGTGACCTCGTACTTGTCCAGGTAGAAGGCGGGTAGGGTTTCGCTGTGCTCGGGATGCTCGTCCAGATACCAGGGCTTGCCCGAGCCGAACTCCTTGCCCAGATTGCGCTCGTCCTTTTTGTCACTGCCCATAATGAAGGGTCCGGCAGGAATGAGCACCATATTCTTGGGTGCGTCGGCAAACACTGGGCTGGTGAGGCCCAGTGCAAGGGACAACAGGCCAATCAGGCCATGTCTTTGAGCCACTGGGCGACCGTCTTGGAGTAGTAGGTAAGTATGCCGTCACTACCGGCGCGCTTCATGGATAACAGGGCTTCCAGCACTACGGCCTTCTCGTCCAGCCAGCCATTCTGACTGGCAGCCTTGAGCATGGCGTATTCACCGCTCACATGGTAGGCGAAGGTGGGCACACCGAAGTGGTCCTTGATGCGACGGATGATGTCCAGATAGGGCATGCCGGGTTTGACCATGACCATGTCCGCCCCTTCCTGCAGATCCAGGCTGACCTCGCGCAGGGCCTCGTCTGAATTGGCCGGGTCCATCTGGTAGCTGTATTTGTTGCCGCCACCCAGATTGGCGGCGGAGCCTACGGCATCCCGGAAAGGGCCGTAGAAGCTGGAGGCGTACTTGGCGGCATAGGACAAGATCGCTGTGTTGCGGTGCCCATTGGCCTCCAGAATCTCTCTGATGGCGCCTATGCGGCCGTCCATCATATCGGAGGGTGCGACGATATCCGCGCCCGCCTCGGCGTGGGAAAGTGCTTGTTTTACAAGGACTTCTACCGTTTCGTCGTTGAGTACATAACCGGCGTCATTGATCAGTCCGTCCTGGCCGTGGGTGGTGAAGGGGTCTAGGGCCACGTCGGTGATGACCCCCATCTCCGGGAATCGGTCTTTGATGGCTCTGACCGCTCGCTGAGCCAGTCCTTCCGGATTAAAGGCCTCGCTGGCATCCAGGGACTTGGCTTCTTGTGGTGTAACCGGGAACAGGGCTACGGCCGGTACACCCAGATTCATTAGTTGATCAACTTCGCCGAGCAGTAAGTCTATGCTGACGCGCTCGACGCCAGGCATGGATGCCACTTGCTCCCTTTGCTTCGTTCCCTCTAGCACAAACATGGGCGCGATGAGGTCATTGGCGGTGAGACTGTTTTCGCGCATCAGTCGACGGGAAAAGTCATTGAAGCGCAGCCTGCGCATGCGCGTCGCAGGAAAACGTCCTGGGGTTTCTTCTGTGTTACTCATAAATAATTCCGAATCAAGCTGTGAGACTAGCGCAGCGAAGCAACAATGCCAGACAGTTCCTGTGAAATCTTGTCGATGTCTGCCATGCCGTCGAGTGCCTTGAGTTTGTTCTGTTCTTTATAGAATGCGATTAAAGGGGACGTCTGTTCGTCGTAGACGCCTAGTCGTTTGCGTATAGTGGCCTCTTCATCGTCGGCCCGCTGTTGCAGGGTGCCACCACATTTTTCGCAGTGGTCCCCCTGACTGGATGGGGAGAAGTAGATATTGTACATCTGTCCGCAGTCGGCGCAGGTGCGACGTCCGGAGAGGCGTTTGACGATGGCCTCGTTATCCACTTCCAGCAGCACCGCCGCCTGAATAGGCCACTCGTAGCTATTGAGGAGCTGGTCCAAGGCCTTGGCTTGAGGGATGGTGCGGGGAAATCCGTCCAGGATGAAACCCTTTTTCACGTCTTCCTGACCCAGTCTTTCGCCGATTATGCCCAGCACAATCTCGTCGGACACCAATTGCCCGGCATCCATAATGGCCTTGGCTTGCTGGCCCAGGGGCGAGTTGGCGGCGACTGCGGCACGGAGCAAGTCTCCTGTGGATATCTGTGGAATGCCAAATTGTTCCACCAATTTTTTGGCCTGAGTTCCCTTACCAGATCCAGGTGCCCCTAACAGGATAATGCGCATGCTCTCGCCCCCCAGTGGTTTTCGCCAGCTTTGAATACGCGAATCATAAAACCCGACATTATACCGTTAAATCCCCGATTTCCCAGCCTTATAGTTTGAAGCGCTTCCCGTTTAGCCGGTATAATCCCGCCCTAACAAGCGGGGGGTGTTAGTCCCTCGATTGAGACGATAAAACGAAGGAGAACGGTATGAGCCTGATGAGTATCAGTGCCGGTAAAGACGTGCCAAACGACGTCAATGTAATTATCGAGATTCCTGCCATGGCGGAACCGGTAAAATATGAGGTGGACAAGGACTCCGGAGCCTTGTGGGTAGACCGTTTCATGGGGACTGCCATGCACTACCCAGCAAACTATGGATTTATCCCCCAAACCTTGGGTGACGACGGCGACCCGGTCGATGTGCTGGTTGTAACGCCCATTCCCCTGAAGCACGGAAGCGTGATACGTTGCCGTCCTATCGGGGTGTTGGATATGTCAGACGAGTCTGGTCGCGATGAAAAATTGATTGCTGTGCCCGTGAGTAAGTTGACGCCGATCTACAATAATGTGCAGGAGGCAACAGACTTGCCGCAACTATTATTAGATCAGATCAAACACTTTTTTGAGCATTACAAAGACCTGGAGCCAGGTAAATGGGTGAAGGTTGAACGTTGGGGTAATGCCGAAGACGCTCGCAAGACTATTCAAGCCGGCGTCGAAAACTATAATAAAAAATAGTATAGAGTCTATATAGAACAGAAACAGGCCGAGTTCGCCTCGGCCTGTTTTTTGCCGACTTGCTCAGAGGATCATCCCAGGGACACCATGAGCGGACATCATCACGATAATCACGATCACCACCACCATCATCACGGACCCGATAGCGGGGGTAAGTTGATTTGGGCCTTGGTGATTACCTTAGGCTTTGCCGTTGCCGAGGCCATCGGTGGCTGGATTTCGGGTTCGCTCGCCCTGATGGGCGATGCGGGGCATATGGTCACCGATTCCACCGCATTGGCTATCGCCGCGTTTGCCGCTGCGCTGGCAAAAAGACCCCCTTCAGCAAAACATTCCTACGGTCTATTGCGGGCCGAGGCCGTAGCGGCCCTGTTTAACGGCTTGTTCATGATGGCCGTGGTGATGGCTATACTCTTTGCCGCCATTGAAAGATTCGAGAACCCGGTGCCTGTTTCAGGTGTTATGGTGATGGTGATCGCGGCGATCGGCCTGGTGGTCAATCTGCTGGTCGCCTTTGTGTTGACACATGGAGCGCATGGTCATCATGATTTGAATACACGCGGTGCCTTATTGCATGTATTAGGTGATTTGCTGGGCTCAGTCGCGGCACTGGCCTCAGGTGCCGTGGTCTATTTCACGAATTGGACTCTCATCGACCCGATTCTTTCCATCCTGATCTGTGTTTTGATCATGTTTTCGGCCCTGCGCCTGCTTAAAGAGGTGCTAAACGTGATTATGGAAGGAGTGCCCAGTCATTTGTCGTTGGAAGACGTGGGCCTGCGTATGGCGGCGAACACAAAAGTCAAATCAGTGCACGACCTACATCTGTGGACACTGTCCTCTGGAACCATCGCACTATCAGCCCATATTGTTTTGCAAGATATGTCTGACTGGGAACGAGTGTTAAACGAATTGAGAGATTTGTTACACGACGACTTTAACATTGAGCACGTCACGCTGCAGCCAGAATTGCAGAGCAAGACGGAAACCTTTATTCCCATAGAGAGTTTGATTACGAATGAGTGAAGCCCCTTTTTGGAAGACTAAATCTTTGGAAGAGATGAGCACAGAGGAATGGGAATTATTGTGCGATCATTGTGGACGTTGTTGCCTTTTCAAGTTGCAAGACGTCGATACTGATGAGTTGGTCTACACCAATGTGATATGCAAACTCTATAATGAAAAAACGCAACGTTGCACCGAATACACACAGCGAAATAAACTGGTTCCCACTTGCCTGGAACTGGACGCCGACAAAAGCAGAACGCTAAGCTGGATGCCAGACACCTGCGCTTATCGTTTGTTGGCGGAAGGTGAAGAATTGCCAGACTGGCATCCGTTGATTTCAGAAAATCCCAATAGCGTAATGGATGCCGGTATTGCGGTGTCCGGGCGTGTTGTCTCTGAACGGGGCGTGGATGAAGACGACCTTGAGGAATACGTGATCGACTGGGTTCAGTAAACAGCGATCGCGGTATCTTTAGGCGATTTTGGCAAATTGGGAGAACTCGGGAGTTGAAAGAAACAGTTCCACTTTAGGGATGCAGGATTGTACATCAACGCTGATGGTTTCGTTAGACGCGTATTCTTTAAGATTCATCAGTAAACACAGACCAACTGCGTCACACTGATTGATATTCCGCAAAGTCACATGAACCCTGCTAGTTTTCCCCACATTGTTTAGGGCGCGTTTAAAGTCCATATAATCGTCAACACTCAAGCGATCGGATATAGTCATCTCCAAATTGCCTTTTTCAACTTGTGCAGTATCGATGGAGATTGCCATAGTTCACCCTTTCTTTTGTTCATGTTGCTTAAATCCTTAGCGTGCTCATCAAATTTCTTTAAAGACCTGTGTAAATAGACTAAAACTAAGCCAGGTAGTAACTGGCTAATTAGCTGGAAAATTTTCGTTGTGATACATGTGTAAACAAGTGTATCAGTCACGCGCAGGGCGGAAGCAGTGCGTAAAGCGTAGGGTAGAGGCGGTTAGGCGATTCGTCGGCTGGAAGATTTGGGGATGCCTTTGTGCAGGATCGAGGTAAGGCTTTTTATTCGCTTATCCAGCTCCAGTCCTTTCTCATACAGGGCTTGGGATTGCTCACTGGCTTCATTGACTAGACCCATCAGACGCTCCTCCTGGTCGTCGGTGAGTCCCAGTGAAATAAATGCCTCTTCGATTTTCTGGCTCAGGGTATCCAATATTTCAGAGTTCTTGACCTTGTGTTCATAAAATTCGCGATCAATATCTGCTAGCGTGGTACTGGCGTTTTTAATTAGTGTCTGCAAGACCTTTTTTTGTGCCCGCATGGCGATTTCGCTTTCAATGGATTGGGCTCTGGCATGTGCACCTTCAACCAGCAGCACTAGATTATCCTTTAGCCGACCATAAAAATTGGCATCGCCTTGTGGCATGTTTTTAATAAGCAAAGAGCAGTTTTCAAAATTGAAGACAGTTCGGCTGCGGTAGTCTACGATGCGCTCAGCACCTTTTAGTGCGTTCATCGCTTTGATGTCCGTGTCTGTTGGTTCGCCTTGTGAGGCGCAAATGTATTCTTGATATCTATGTGAAATACGTACAAGACAGTCCAGGGAATATTGGCTAGTCACATTGACAATTTGTTTGGCCAGATCTTCTATGCTTGAACAACGAAATGATTGGGTGAAAAACTGTAATACACTTCCGAGTTCCCCCTGGCTGGTGAGCGCTTCCATGGCGGTTTCGCGAGTTAGGTCTAACTGTTTTTCAATGTTCTTAACGAAAGAAGTATGATGTAAGCCAATCTCGGTCTTCGCCAGGAGTTCCTCTGACGAAAAAGGGATAAGTAAAAAATCATTGGCACCGTGCGTATAGGCCTCGTATCTGGCATTGCTGGAGCCGTCGGCGGAAACAAATAATACAGGTATATTTTTTGTTCCTTCTTCTTTTTTCAATAGTGCGCAGGTTCGCAAGGCTTCATCCTTATTGAAGGTTGCGCTTAGTAGTATGATATTCGGTTTAATCTTGTTCGCGAAAATGGCCAGTTCATGATAGTCGGGAACGAACATGATATTCAGGCTCTCGTTGCGGAGTAGGCTGGAAAACTGGTGATCCAGTTTTTCTTCACATGTGATTAGTACCGTTCTTTTGTCCATGCTCTGTCGTTCTTGTTGCGAATGTAGATATGGTTTCTATGACGTCCTTCCCACAAAGAAATTGAGAAATTATCGTGTAATTTTCTATCGCCTGCTTGAAGTTTATTCGATTTAAAGCGGGTCAATACGAACTCGCCGCACAATAGGTAAGTAAGCTGACTAAAGCATTGAGTTAATGTGTTCAATTCAAATTCAGCTCGACAATATTTGAAAGTGTCGGCGATGAAAGAAAGACGTATACGCTGCGATCGCACTGCACCAGTTTTACCGACACCTTCTTGGTGCTGGCGATGGAGGCAAGCTTTTCGAACATTCTTTTACAGCTCTCATCGACGGCGCTAATATTTTTAAAAATAATTTCGACATTATTCGCATAGCTGATCATATTCGCCACTTCTGTGCACATATCTATTTCCTGGTCGGAAAGTGTTCCATCAATAATGATCGTTAACGGCGCACTAATGGAGGGCGGAGACTTGTATTCTAGGCTCATAGTCTTTTCCTTTATTTTTTTAGTGTTTCGGCGAGCGGAAAAGACACTTAACAATATTTTCAAAAAAAATTATTTGTTCACCTGAAATGTGAAAAAAAACCAAAAAAGAAAACGCTATTAGTAAATATTTACTAGTAAGTAAGTTTTCTGACTTAGGAAAGGTCTCTAACTATTTCGGTAGTGGTTCGAAAATCGATTTTACCGCTGCCCATTTTGGGTAGCTCTTCCAGCGTAACAAATTTTTTAGGTAGGGCAATCGGAGGGAGTCGCTTGGAAAGTTGTTCCTTGATTTTTGCTTCGTCTATCTTTTGTGTGGTCACAGCGCAAATTACCGCGCCCTTTTTTGAGTCTGGAAACTCGACAATACAGCATTCGCAACCCTCGGGTAGTAACTCTTCCAGCTCTAATTCAGTTTTAACCAGGGAGACCATTTCCCCACCAATTTTAACAAAGCGTTTTAGTCGGCCTTTGTGCCAGAGAAAACCGTCTTCATCAATCAGGCCCATATCCCCGGTTTCATACCAGCCGTTTTCTATTTTAAGGCTGGTTTCTTCCACGTCTCCCAGGTAGCCCTTCATTAAACTGTCGCCACGTACGAAGATCTTGCCTTCTTCACCTGTACCCAGTTCGGTACCCGTGTTCAGGTCTATGATTTTAACTTCCATGCCGGGAATAGGTTTGCCTACGCTACCTGGCTTGTTGGCCTGATGGGAGTTGGCGGTAATAACCGGACTGGTTTCAGTCGCGCCGTAGCCTTCAATAATGAACTTTCCAAATTTTTCTTCTATGGTGTGATGCATCCATTCGGGTGTTTTGTCTGCGCCGGTCACGATCAAGGTGAGTGATTCAAAGTCTTCTTTTTTCGCGGCACGCATATAGCTCATGATGAAGAAGGGGGTGCCAACGAGAATCTCTGCCTTGTGTTCACGTATGAGTTTTACAATGATTTTCGCATCCAAGGGATTGGCATAACTGATGATCGTCATACCGTTGATGATGGGTAGCCAAAAGCAAGTGCCAAATCCAAACACATGAAACATGGGCAATACAGAAAAAATTCGGTCCCCTTCTTTGAGACTTTCGTGCTCAAACACCGCTCGGGCGTTGGAGCCTATCGAGAGGTGCGTGAGCTCAACTCCCTTCGGTTCTTTTTCACTGCCACTGGTAAAAATGATTCCTACCGTATCATTTAGGTTACCCCCGGCAATTATCGATTTAATAACAGGTGCAGGCAGATTGGCGATTAAAGCCGCTTTTATCTTACCGAAAGCGGATACTCGATCGAGGAGATCTTCTACGAAGATCATATCGCTTAGGGGTGCCAGCCCCATCTTGTCGAGCATTTTGCGGGATGTGATGATAGTTTTGAATCCGCATTTACGTTGCGCAAAGCGGCAGTTCTCCAGGGCTCCCGTCGAATAGTTGATCATTACGGGTATCTTGCCGGTAAACAGGCTCGCCAATAAAACAATGCCACAGCCGGCAGAAGTGGGCAGCATTACCCCCACATAGCGTTGGTCTATCTCAGCGATATACTTTTTTAGTATCAACGCGGCAATTAACACGCGTTTATAGCTTAGTTCGCGCTTGGTGGCAGTGTCGATGATAGCCATCTGGGAGCCAAGCTTTTTGGCCGTATCGATGAAATCGTGATGAAGGAGGCCTTTCATAATTCTTGTAATAGTAGTAACTGCGATCTTCAGATAATAAGGTGTTTTCGCTCATCCCGCAATATGCGATATCAATACAGGGGCGCAGTGAGTGTTATTGAATGAGTAGGGTGATGAGGGCGGATAGTAGCAGACTGCCCCAGAAAGAAAAACGTAGGAACACATTGCGTCCTGCCTGAGTTAGAGCTAGCCATTTCATCGCGGGAGTGGAGAATAGCAGAAAGGCAAACAGGCTACTGAATAGGAGTTTTGGGAGGGTTTGAGCCAGAAAAAGCGGATTGGTCAATAGATTCATCTCGTAGATAAACGCCCAGCTTAGTGTGAGGGCCTGGGTCAGAAACAAATAGACCAGCCAATAGTAGCACCAGCGAATTTTTTGCCACGCGCCGGTTGCGGCCACCAGAAACAGAATGGGAAACACATGATTCAGTATGATGTACTTTTCTATCGAAACTTGCTGGGCAGCAAATAGCAGGCTGGGCTCAGGATAGCTGAGCAGATTATAGAAATGGAAGAACCAGTTTATAAGCCCGTCGATAATGACGTAAATAATCGCTAGCGTTACGGCCAACGGGCGCTCGACGGGTGTGTCATCCGCTCTACGATTCTGTCCTAGTGTTTGAAACATTCCCTTGTTCCCGTTTTGTTAAAACAATTCCACAGAGGCAACATCGTCCAGATCGTTCTGATCGTCATCGATGTTTCGGTTGGGAGAAAGCATGTTATTGACGAGTTTGTTCTGCTTTTCAGCCAGGGTATTTATTTTTAGTAGTACCATGTCGAACGCTTCTTTGATATTGTCACCGGAATCTGACAGACGCGTGGATTTTTTTACGGCTTCTTCTACCTTGTCCAACAACATATTTTCCTGATCTTCTTCCAAAGACATGCTCGGTAATTCGGTGGCCAGTTCGGTGAGCATTTGTCGCAATACTTTCACGCTCTTATCTTGCGTCTCTTTCATTGATTCAATAATTTCAGTGAATAGATGTTGTATGGAGGAAAACGCCAGATTGAGTTCTTTTGTTTGGTTCTTGACTGCTTGCTCTGAACTGATGGCGATTACTCGCGTATTGGCGGTGCTCAACATGGCAGGAAGTATGTCTTTGATTCTCCCATAGCGTTCCATATTGTCTAGCGGCATATTTTTAATGAGCAGTGAAATATTTGGATAATTGATTTGAGTGCGACAGCCAAAATCATAAAATCGTTTTTCATTACGCAACATGGTCACCAGTTGATTTTCCAGGGGGCTGACTGAGCCCGCGCTGGAGAACCAGTGATCCGTGTCGTCGATGGTGATTAGCACAACGGTGTTCAGGCCGAATTTGTCTGTCACCTTGAGAAAATAATTCGCCAAAGACTCAAAATCAGACGCGTTGTGACTTCGCTCAACGAAAGCCATGGCCAGGGCCAATTCACTGCTGCCCGACATGGCGATATTGGCGGTCTTTTGCGCCTCTTCCATTTTGAGTCGCAGTCTTAATTGTTCCTGGCGGTATTTGATGAGAACGTTTATTTTAGCGACTAAGTCTTCGCGCACAAAGGGTTTGACGATGTAATCAGATCCTCCTGATTCATATCCCTGCATGCGCTCACGTAGCGAGCTATGAGATGACAGAAAGATAATAGGTGTATCTGAAATGGCGGGAAGGTGCTTCAGGGCATCGCAAACTTCATAACCATTCATCCCAGGCATCTCCACATCCAGGAGAATGACATCGGGCAATACCTCCTGGGCCACAGCAATCCCGTCCTCTCCTGAGTACGCGTGACTGACTTCAAAAAGCCCAAGTAAATCTCTATCTATGACCTTGTGACCAATTTTGTCATCATCAATTACCAATAATTTCTGCATCTCGTTAACTGCCCGCTGGATATAGATGTTTGAATATGTATTGCATGTATCGGCATTTTGCCGAAACTATTTAGGCTAAGTGGTTGTATTTACGGAATTAAAAAAAATACACACTATACAGAGGGTTAAGCCGATGGCCGGTGGTTTGCTGTGCGGAAGCGAACAAATTCTGGGTTATGGATGGGTATATTCCCGACAAATCTGGACCAGGTCTGACTCGTACAGAGGTTCTTTTGTAAGCCCGCAAAGATGCCCGCCTTTCGATTTTTGCAGGTGTTTGCATTGGCTACAGGGACCAAACATGGCGTGTTTATGGGTATTTTGTAGTTCTATCAGTGTCTTGCGTAACAGAGACTCCAGGGCTGCCTTTTCTTCGCAATCAAGGCCCCCTAGTGCCTGATCTAATAGGGCCAGTTGATTGGTTTGCTTTACCAGGGAGCGCCCCAGGCTGGTCAATTTCAAATGGCTCACCCGCTTGTCTTCCGGGTCCTGGACCTTGGTAACCATGCCCTTTTTTTCCAATTGAATCAAAGACTGGGAGACGGTTCCCTTGGTCGCCGAGAGGTACTCGGTGACAGCCGCCGGGGTGTCACTGAACCGATTGCAGCGCGCCAGATAGTGCAGGGCCACCAGCTGTACGGCTTGCAGACTGTGGGCTTGCGCGATGGCCCGTTCATTGGCCTTCTCCAGCAGGGTAAGTCGCTCAAACAGTTCCAGGATATTTTCGTGTGACATAGAGTGATAGTATCGTATCGATACTAGTTTGACAAGCGCTGATTCTCGTGATAGTCTGGTTACAAGTATCGAGTCGATACCAAAAACCAGGAGTAAATCTTATGAAATCTAAATTGAATCTAATCTACGGCGCCTTGTCCTTCTTGATCTGGGGGGTGAGTGTTGCCGATGGAATAAAAAGCCCAAGCTCGGACCAGCTCATGGCAGAGTTTGACATCATCAAGACCAAGGTCACTCTGAACGGTAACAAGCTTTTGTTCAGCCACCATCTGAATGGCGAAGCGGGGGCAGTGATACCGGGTGCCACAGGTCAATTGGAAGGAGCGGGCGTGTTTAGTTATGTGTGGCCTACCACGCTGAACTCGTCTTCCGTAGGCTTCCTTGCCGATCAGGGTATTCTGGCGCTCGTTGTTACTGCCCATCCGGACTTTGATGATACCCCGCTCTATGATGAGGACCAGGATGGTGCCAACGATAACGACGGCTATGTATGGCACAGCCATTGGGTAGTACTGGCTCCGGACGATGCCTGTGGCGCCGGCGCCTTGAAGGTGAAAGACATGCCTGTGGAATTACAAACGCAGGTGCCTCAAACCTGGCCTGGTCTGCCTTTGTTTCTGGACAGCCCGGACTACACGCCTTCATTGAATGAAAAGATGATCAGTGTGGAAGTGCCTACTGGCGATATCAGCGGTTTTGAGTCGTTTAAATACGATGGTGTGACTGCTGCGCTAAAGGTGAATGCCAATATGCATAGTCCTCTATTGTGTGTAACCGATGTGTTTGATGTGGCGTCGGGGGATTTGAGTCTGCCGGGGACTGTTAAATAAAAAAATTGTAGGTTGGGCTGAACGCCGCAGGCGTGAAGCCCAACAGAAAAGCGTTCGGATTATTGACGAAAAAATTGTTGAATTGAAACCGAAATCGTTGGGCTTCGCGATGCTCAGCGCCAACCTACCGTCTCTGATTTAGTCTCTGGACTTGTCAATAATCACATCTTCGCCGGTCTTTTCCCGTAAACGCTCATGTTTTAGTTCCGCCTTGATCTCTTCGGTATGTGTCGCCTTACCACCGACCCACTTATCCATTAGTTTGGCAGCGAGTAAGTCTCCACTTACGTTTAAGGCGGTGCGACTCATATCCAGTATACGGTCTACGCCCATGACCAGGGCGATGCCCGCCGCAGGTATGCCTGCAGAGCTCAGCACCATGGATAGAATAACGATACCCACACCGGGAGTCGCAGGGGCACCGATGGACGCGCCCACAGCAGTC
>JAOUPJ010000316.1 GCA_029879945.1 Gammaproteobacteria bacterium | reverse complement strand
AATTTGAAACTCTCTGATTCACTTGCTGCCATTTCAAAATTACTAAAGCCAGCAATCCACTCTAGTATCGTCATCGAAGTTGATACCAGGGGATGCGAAAAAGTGATTCTCCATATCAATCCCGTTCAGTTGGACCAGGTCATTTTGAATTTGTGTTTGAATGCAAAGGACGCAATGGGTAACAGTGGGAGGCTGCAGATTAGCGCCACTGTCGTTGATACAATAAACAGTAGTTCCTGCAGTTCCTGTCACCAACCGATAGAAGGTGAGTTTGTAGATATTCAGATTCAGGACAACGGGAGTGGCATGGACGAAGAAGTGATGATGCAAATCTTTGAGCCGTTTTACACTACAAAAATGAATAACAAGGGGACTGGTTTAGGATTGGCTATGACGCACTCTATTATCCACGAGAATCAGGGTCATATTGTTGTGGAGAGCAAAAAAGGAAAAGGCACCTGTTTTCATGTCTTGCTACCTCTGGCAAATACCACAGTGAATCCATCAGAAAATAAAAAGGCGCTTGAGCCGGAACTTGAATAAAATTGTTTTGGCATCCCTAACAAAAACCTTGAATTTTCCGTACTAGCCCCTTAACTTAAACTATAAACCAGATGGGGAGCGTATATGGAAAGTCTAAATCACGATATTGCACCCACGAAATACTGGCATACATTGGATGATGGACGTGTCCAGTGCGATCTTTGCCCACGAGCGTGTAAAATGCATGCGGGGCAGCGAGGGCTCTGCTTCGTGCGCGCGAATCAAGACGGTGCCGTTGTTTCTACAACCTACGGACGCTCGAGCGGATACTGCATAGATCCTGTCGAGAAAAAACCCCTTAACCATTTTCTGCCCGGTTCTCCCATACTCTCTTTTGGCACCGCAGGGTGTAATCTGGCCTGTAAATTTTGTCAGAACTGGGATATCAGTAAGTCACGTGAGACTCATACCCTGACCGACAGGGCCATGCCCGATGCGATAGCTCGGGCCGCGAAGGAGTTGAATTGTCGTAGCGTCGCTTATACTTACAACGATCCCGTCATTTTTCATGAATATGCCATCGATACAGCGCAGGCTTGCAAAGCGTTGGGGATAAAATCTGTGGCGGTCACCGCCGGTTATATTTGCGAAAAACCCCGAGAAGAATTTTTTTCCCATATGGATGCCGCCAATGTGGATCTCAAGGCATTTACCGAAGATTTCTATTACAAAATAACGGGCGCTCATCTACAACCCATCCTAGAGACCTTGGAATACATTAAGAAGGAGACGAGCGTGTGGTTGGAGTTGACCACTTTACTTATTCCCGGAAAAAACGACTCGGATAAAGAACTCAACGAAATGACACAATGGGTCGTGGAGCACCTGGGGTCGGATGTGCCCATGCACTTTACCGCTTTTCATCCGGAGTGGAAGATGATGGATATCGGTTCTACCCCCCAATCCACTCTCACCCGTGCGCGGGAAATCGCATTAAAAAATGGTGTTCACCATGCCTACACGGGCAATGTCCACGACAAAAGCGGAGAGAGTACCTACTGCTCGAGTTGCCACAATATATTGATAGGACGTGATTGGTACGTGCTTTCGGATTGGAACTTGGATGAACATGGGCGGTGTCAATATTGCCAACACCCCCTCGCCGGCGTGATAGAAGACAAACCCGGCACCTGGGGTTCGAGAAGGCAGCGGGTGAATATTGGAGATTATGCGAGATCGGTGGTGTAATTCAAACCTTGTGGGATCTGTTGGGCTTCACGCCTTTGGCGTTCGGTGCCAACCTACGGTGTTGTCCCGCCATTGCGATTATTAAGGTAGGTTGGCGCTGAGCGAAGCGCAGCCCAACGAACCCCAACAAACGCAAAAACCAATTCCACCATTGAAATTCCCCCGGTATTCCTTTAGCATTCACACTTCCAGACGATAAATACTCTCGTCTGGCCCAAATAAGGCACTTCACGGTGCCTTTTGTTTTTATCACGTGGTCTCTCGTATGGATCACCACTGAAAAGGAGCGCAACATGCCTGTTATCACCCTCCCTGATGGTTCCCAAAGACAATTCGATGCCGCTGTCACCGTCCACGACGTAGCTGCTGATATTGGCCCCGGTCTCGCCAAAGCCGCCATCGCGGGAAAAATTGGCGAAAAACTGGTCGACACCAGTCACATAATAGAAAGTGATATCAATCTGAGCATCATCACCGAACGTGATGAGGAAGGGTTGGAGATCGTCCGACATTCCACAGCCCATCTGTTGGCCCACGCGGTAAAACAGCTGTTTCCCGAAGCACAGGTCACCATCGGCCCGGTTATCGAAAATGGGTTCTACTACGATTTCCGTTTTCCAAAAGGCTTCACACCCGAAGATATGGCGGCCATCGAAAAACGCATGGAAGATCTGGCGAAGAAAGACATTCCCGTCACGCGTAGAACCATGCCACGCGAAGAAGCGATCCCTTATTTCCGCGATATGGGCGAAGAATACAAGGCGCGCATCATCGAAGATATTCCTCACGGCGAAGTGATTTCGCTCTACGAACAAGGCGATTTTATAGACTTGTGCCGTGGCCCCCATGTGCCCAGCACAGGAAAGCTCAAGGCCTTCAAGCTCATGAAACTGGCCGGTGCCTACTGGCGCGGCGATGCCAAGAACGAAATGTTACAGCGTGTCTACGGCACTGCCTGGACCGATAAGAAGGCACTGAAGACCTACTTGCACAATCTGGCCGAAGCCGAAAAGCGCGACCATCGTAAGCTGGGTAAACAGCAAGGCCTGTTTCATATTCAAGACGAAGCGGTGGGTATGATCTTCTGGCACGATAAAGGCTGGACGCTCTATCGTGAAGTGGAGAACTACATACGTCAGCGCATTCGCAACGAAGGCTATATCGAAGTGCGTACACCGCAAATCGTTGAACGCACCTTGTGGGAAAAATCAGGCCACTGGGAAAAATTCAAAGAGGACATGTTCACAGTCAAATCCGAAGAAAAGGACTTGGCCATCAAACCCATGAACTGTCCCTGTCATGTACAGATCTTCAATCAGGGCCTCAAAAGCTACCGGGACTTGCCCCTGCGCATGTCCGAATTCGGATCTTGTCATCGAAACGAACCCTCTGGAACGCTACACGGTCTGATGCGTCTACGTGGATTCGTCCAGGACGATGCCCATATCTTCTGCACAGAGGATCAGATCCAGGAAGAAGTCGCGTCCTTTATCGATCTGCTGTTTGATGTCTACAAGGATTTTGGCTTTAACGAAGTCTTGATCAAGCTCTCGACCCGTCCCGCAGTGCGAGTAGGGTCCGACGAAGTCTGGGACCAGGCCGAGCATGCTCTGGAAACGGCTTTGAATAACAAAGGGATACCCTGGGATCTGCAGCCGGGTGAAGGGGCATTCTATGGGCCCAAGATTGAGTTTACCCTCAAAGACTGCCTCAATCGCCTGTGGCAGTGCGGAACCATCCAGGTCGACCTGAATATGCCTGGCCGCCTGGGTGCCCAATACGTGTCCGAAGATGGTAGTCGGCAGGTTCCGGTCATGTTGCACCGGGCCATTTTGGGTTCATTGGAGCGATTTATTGGGATTTTGATCGAGAACTACGCCGGTGCCTTACCGGTCTGGTTGGCCCCCGTACAGGTGGCAATCATGAATATTACCGATAATCAGGCCGATTTTGTCCAAGAAATTGAACAATTCCTCAAAAATCAGCAATTCAGGGTGGTTGCCGACTTGAGAAATGAAAAAATAGGCTTTAAAATTCGCGAGCACACCTTACAGCGTGTGCCGTATTTGCTAGTGGTGGGTGATCGTGAGGTTGCCGACCGTAAAGTGGCCGTCCGTTCCCTTAAAGGGGAAGACTTGGGCAGTATGGAGCTAGACGCTTTTGCCAGTCTTCTCCATGAACAGGTAGAACGGCGCGGTCGTATTGCTTTGGAGGAATAGCGTATCGTCGCAAAAAAAGGAGTTACCGCTCGACTCAATGATGAAATTAACTCACCAAACGTGAG
>JAOUPJ010000067.1 GCA_029879945.1 Gammaproteobacteria bacterium | reverse complement strand
GCATTGATCAAATCCACACAGGGCGCAGAACACCGCCTGATTTGATATTGCAGGCAGGGCCTGGATCGGTTTTTAAAAAAACTGTCTTCGCATTGACGAACGGGAAAAAGTTTTTGCAGCAGGTTCAGCGTTTCCCGCACCGCCCCGGCACTGGGGTAGGGCCCAAAAAAACGGCCCTTTTCCTTGCGTGCACCGCGATAATAACTCAGTCGTGGGTAGTCTTTATCGGCTGTCAGATAGATATAGGGATATGACTTGTCATCGCGATAATAGATATTGTATTGAGGCTTGAGAGACTTGATCAGGTTGTTTTCCAGGATCAAGGCCTCTTTCTCGGTATGCGTGGTGATCACTTCGATGCGCTCGATGTGGCCCACCATCACCAGCGTTTTAGGCGTTTGATCAGCACGGGTAAAATAACTGGAAACGCGCTTTTTCAAATTGCGCGCCTTGCCTACATAGATGATTTCGTCTTTAACGTTAATCATCTTGTAGACACCAGGTTTACTGGTCAGGGTTTTTAGAAAGGACTGAATATCAAAAGCAGAACCGCTTAAGGATTCATTTGTCATGGACTGGCAACCGACTCCGTTTCCAACATCTTACGAACCTTTTGGAACACGGAACGAAACATTTTTTCCGTGAGTCGTTTGGTTTGGGTGTTGTATCGACTGCAATGGTAGGAGTCTACTAAAACCAAATCATCAGAGAGTTTGTGTTTCGCAGCGTGGGCAAATTTATAGTCACTAAGCCTCAGGCCGCTCGCGCGCAATACGGCATTATGTGCAATGCTCCCCAAGGCCAGGATTACCGAGCCTGATGCCAATTCCGCTAACTCTGTTTTCAAGTAGGGATTGCAAGTGTTGATTTCCACACCAATAGGCTTGTTTTGGGGGGGGAGACATTTTACCGCATTGGTGATTCGACAATTGTAGAGTTGCAGGCCGTCGTCTGCCGATTCTGAAACCGGCGAACTGGAAAAACCGTAGTCGTAGAGCGTCTGATAGAGTAGAACACCGGCATAGTCTCCGGTAAAAGGCCGGCCAGTGCGATTGGCACCGTGCATCCCGGGAGCCAGTCCCACTATCAAGAGGCGGGCCTCGGGATCACCAAAAGGGGGGACCGGCCGCGCAAAATAGTCCGGATTCTGCTCACGCACATCGGCCAGAAAATCCGCCAAACGAGGACACTCACTGCATCGGGAAGAAAATTTTTTCATGAAATCCACTACTTAAGAATACATGCCCATTTGAAGCTAGGTCTATTTTAGGGGTATTTGAAGGTGGGGACAAATTGAATTATGAATGCCGAGAGTGACTAATTTAATTTTTTTTAACCGTAACGCGATTTCTACCATTCCCCTTGGACTCATATAAGGCCTCATCCGCCGCATTACACAACTCAGCCACATCGGTAAAATCAGGAAAAGCGGCCAGTCCACTGCTAAAACTCACATTAAATCGTCTCTCACCCGTTTCCTGCTCTAAAGAAGCGAAACTTTCTCTGATATCATTCATGATACGAACGGCATCTTCGATCCCAGTATCCAGCAACACAACAGCGAATTCTTCACCACCATAGCGACCAATAATATCACTGCGTCGTAATCTTTGTTGCAGCATCCGAGAGAGGCTCTTGATAACCCGGTCGCCAATGCCGTGGCCATAGGTGTCATTTACTGATTTGAAATGATCGATGTCGAGCATCCCAAACACCAAGCCATTTCCTAAACGTCTGGATCGACTCATCTCCACTTCCAGCTTGTCTTTCAGGGAAGTGTGATTGAGCAGACCAGTGAGGCTGTCTCGCATCATCAGGGAACGAAGGGATCGTGCCCGTTTAGCACGACTTTGCACCGCAGAAATTAAATGATTGGGTTTGATGGGTTTGGTAAGAAATTCGTCCCCACCCGCGCCAATCGCAGAAAGCTGCATATCCAAATCCGTTTCACCTGAAAGATAAACAATAGGGATACTGAGAAACGATTCTTGTTGCCGTATAACCTTAGACATCTCCAGGCCAGTACAACCAGACATGTAAAGACTCATGAGAATTAAATCTGGAGTGAAGTCCCTTAACACGGCAAGCACTTCCATTGGGTCGATAACTACTTTGGTCTCCATTCCCACTGAAACCAAGGTGGCCGAAATAAATTCGGCGACAGACTTCGAATTTTCCACCACAAGTATTCGATAGGCCTCTTCCGGAATGGTCACCGTAATCTGATCCAATCGATCCACGAGCAAGCCTACTTCCACGGGTTTATCGAAATAGGCAACCCCTCCACAACGCACCGCCTTCAGTCTATTGAGGGTATCCGAATGACTAGACAAGAAGATGGTCGGCGCGGATATATTCTTTTCATCATAGAGCTTCTTGATGAATTCAGCCCCATTACCATCTGGCAACTCAATATCCATAATCACAACGGCAGGGAGGATATTAGTCATTGCGTGCTCAAATTCTTGTAATGTACGGTACACCTCGATGTGATAGTTGAACTGAGTAAGCTGAATTTTCAACTGGCCAGCGGCGAACTCCTCATCTTCTACTAAATAGATGAGACGAGAGGCATCAAGAACGTTCGCTCCAGTTTGAGTAACAGTTTCGACATTTGAAGCACGACTTTGGATCTTTATGCCACGCTCAGAAACTCGCACCATTTCCGATTTCGCCGTATTTTCTAACTCACTGCACAGTGCGCAGACCTTCTTGGCAACCTCTTCGCTAAAATAGGTTTGATCCGCAAGTAGCTCCTTCAAGTAATCATCTACCTTACGGGCATATTGACTGGTCTGCTTATAGCCAAAGGTGGCCCCGGACCCGGCCAGGCTATGGGTATACCGATGTAGTGTATTTAACGCATCCCTATCGTCCGGATTTGCCTGACAGACGGCGATCTGTGCATTAATTTCTGCCAGTTTGCCGGGTAGAGCCTTGGCAAATCCTTTTCGAATCGCTTTGAGCTTGTCCTGAAAATCTTGTGGATTTGCCGCCATATCACCGTCTTTATTAGTCAATTAGGGTTTCTCGTTATAGTTAGCTATCGCGCCGTACTCGCCTTTTCTTGAGCATAGTTTACATTTAGCCACAAACCCAAATTGCTCAGGGTTATGTTAAGCTTATGAGTCTAAAGCACCACAACATGATAAGGGATGAAGGGAGCAGTCCATGAGTGAAAATATCGACTCCATACTACAAGAAAACCGTCAGTTTCCGCCCTCGGCGGAATTCGCAGAAAATGCCCGAATCGGTAGCCCAGAGCAGTTGGAGGCCTTGTACCGGCAGGCAGAAGAAGACTATGAAGGATTCTGGATGCAATTGGCTCGTGATGAGATGGACTGGCATACACCCTTTACAACGGGACTGGATTCCAGCAATGCCCCACATTATGCCTGGTTTACGGATGGCCGGATTAATGTTTCCTACAACTGCATAGACCGTCACCTTGCTACAAAAGGAAATCAAACCGCCATTATTTTCGAGGGCGAGCCGGGGGACATCGAAACCCTGACATACCGGCAACTGCACGATCGCGTCTGCCAATTCGCAAATGGGTTAAAAAAACAAGGAATTAAAAAGGGTGACCGAGTTGTCATTTATATGCCCATGACCCCCGAAGCGGTCATCGCTATGCAGGCCTGCGCCCGTATTGGTGCCATTCATTCTGTCGTTTTTGGTGGATTTTCGGCCGCTTCTCTCAAAGATCGCATTGAAGACGCAGGTGCCCGCATGGTCATCACCGCCGATGGCGGTAACCGTGGTGGCAAGATCGTGGAACTCAAGGCCGCCACTGATGAGGCGCTGGGCAAAGGCTGCGCCTCAATCGAACATGTGGTCGTACTCAAGCGGACTGATCACAATGTGGGCATTGTCGAGGGTCGAGATATTTGGTGGGACGACCTCGTCGCGGGTCAGGCCAGTGAGTGCGAACCTGAGTGGGTGGAAAGCGAACATCCGCTTTTCCTACTTTACACCTCCGGCTCCACAGGCAAACCCAAGGGTATCCAACACTCCACGGCTGGCTATCTTCTTAACAGCATCATGACCATGAAATGGGTGTTCGACATCAATGATAAAGACATCTTTTGGTGCACAGCCGATGTTGGCTGGATTACCGGCCACAGCTATGTGGCTTATGGCCCCTTGGCGACTGGCAGCACCCTGCTCATGTATGAAGGTGCGCCCAATGTGCCCGACTTCGGTCGTTTTTGGAAAATCTGTCAGGACCACAAAGTCACTATCTTCTACACAGCACCCACGGCGATCCGTGCACTGATGAAGCAGGGCGACGATTTCCCCAACGCCTACGATTTGTCCTCCCTGCGCCTGCTCGGTACGGTCGGCGAACCGATTAATCCTGAGGCCTGGATGTGGTATCACAAGACCATCGGCAAGGAGCGTTGCCCCATTGTAGACACGTGGTGGCAAACCGAAACCGGCTCCCACGCCATTGCCCCCATTCCCGGAGCAACAGCCACCAAACCCGGTTCTTGTACCCGCCCCTTGCCCGGCATTGCCGCCGACGTGGTGGACAAAGACGGCAACCCCATAACCGAACCTAATCAAGGTGGGTTCCTTGTCATCAAGAAACCCTGGCCTTCCATGCTACGTACAGTTTGGGGAGACGACAAACGCTATCAAGACACCTACTGGGGCGAATTCGATAATCGTTATTATGTCGCTGGCGACAGTGCCCGCAAAGACGCCGACGGCTATTTCTGGATCATGGGTCGCATCGACGACGTATTAAATGTTTCTGGTCATCGGCTCGGCACCATGGAAGTAGAATCGGCCCTGGTTGCCCACGAGCGCGTTGCCGAAGCAGCTGTGGTGGGTAGACCCGATGAGGTGAAAGGGGAGGCCATCTTTGCCTACGTGGTCTTGCGCGGGCCACGCCCGGCGGGTGGAGTCGACGAGGCACTCACCAAAGAACTGCGCAACTGGGTCGCCAAAGAGATTGGCCCTATCGCAAAACCCGACGACATCCGTTACGCAGACAACCTACCCAAAACTCGATCCGGTAAGATCATGCGACGTTTATTGCGCACCATCGCCAAAGGAGAAAAGATCACCTCCGACACCTCCACCTTGGAAAACGAGGCCATACTGGATCAGTTACAAGGCAAAGCGTGATCGCCAATGGCGACCTACGCTATCGGTGATGTGCAGGGCTGTTTTGCGGCCCTGCAAAAGCTCCTGCAAAAAATCCGCTTTGATGACAAGCATGATACGCTTTGGTTCGTCGGCGATATCGTCAATCGCGGTCCACAGTCGCTGGAGACTTTGCGGTTTGTAAAGGATTTGGGACAGAACGCGGTCACCGTCCTGGGAAATCACGATCTACATCTACTGGCCGTGGCCCATGGCGTGACCCATCAACGCAAACCCGATACCATGGACCCGATCCTCGCCGCGCCCGATCGCGATGAACTGATGGACTGGATACGTCATCAAGCACTTTTGCATTACGATCCTGACTTGAACGCCGTGATGGTGCATGCTGGCATTTCACCCATGTGGGACTTGCAACAGGCAATAGACAATGCCCGTGAGATGGAAAGCGTGTTTCGTGGTGACGACTACGTGGACTTTCTCAATGTAATGTACGGCAACACCCCCGACAACTGGCGAGACGACTTGGAAGGTGTAGAACGCCTGCGCTACATCACCAACAGCTTCACCCGCATGCGCTACTGTTATGAAGACGGCCGCCTCAATATGGATCAAAAAGGACCACCTGGAAGCCAAGCACCAGGACTTATGCCTTGGTATGCATTAACTACGCGAAAACCCATAGCAGCCGATATCATTTTTGGACATTGGTCTACGCTGGGGAATCCGGGTTTTGAAAAGATTTTTGCATTAGATACAGGATGCCTGTGGGGTGGTAAGTTGTCGGCAATGGAGGTAGGGACTAAACAGATTACCCAGATTAAGTGCGCGATGGAAAAAAAACCAGGCTAAGACCTCCTTCAACCGAACTGCGCCGACCTTCTACTAAATGCGCCATAACTAAACCCTAGCGTGGGAAAACTCACCACTTCGCCCTCACCCGCACCTGCAGCAATAAATAGCGGTAGAAAGTGTTCGTCGGTGGGATGGTTTTGCCTTGCCTGTGGCGCCTGCTTCCAATTTAGCAGCGCATCGATATCTTTTCGTATCAACACATCTTCCAACCACTCATCAAATTCCCTGGCCCAAGAATAGGGTTCATCGGATTGATAATAGGGATTGAACGCCCGTAAATTGTGAGTGAGCGCACCAGCACCAATGATGAGTATGTCTTTTTTACGCAAGGGCGAAAGCTTCTGACCAAGCTCGTATAATTCCCTTTCTGACATATTTCTTGGCAGACTGAGTTGTAACACAGGCACATCGGCCAGCGGCCACATATGAATGAATGGAACGTATACGCCATGATCCAAACCGCGATCCTGAATTGGTAGACTGGTTCCGAGCATGTCCTCTACTTCTTTCACTATCTCCGCAGCACCGGGAGCGGGATACTGAATGGTATACAGCTCCGGAGGAAAGCCCCCAAAATCGTAAATGAGCTGAGTATGCGGTTTGATTTCACCACCACTTAGTTGCGGGGTCTGCCAATGCGCGGAAAACACCAGGATTGCTCTGGGCTTTCCCAATTCTTTGCCCCAACGACGATAATCTGCCCCGTCTTGCTCATCCACCATAAGCATAGGGCTGCCATGACTCACAAAGAGCGCTGGCGTTTTACGCATTTCTCAACTCCGTTTAGATCAACAAATCTTCCATCGCCATTGCACTTCGAGGTGGGCTGATCAGATTTCCCTGTATATTAAAACAACCTCGGCGATTAAAAAACTTCAGCTGCCTTCTATCTTCCACACCCACCGCTGTTAGTTCAAGGTCCAAAATATTGGCAAGCACCGTCATCGAAGCGAGCAGCGCCGTATCCTTTGCGTTTTCACCTACCTTACTCGTAAGCGTTCGATCTATTTTCAGCGAATCGATGGGATAAGATTTCAAATTTTCAACAGAAGAAAAACCCAGGCCAAAGTGATCGATAGACAAAGACACACCCAGCCTTTTCAATCTATGGAGTTGTTCTATGGAAAACTCTGGCCGATCTCGAAACATATCCTCTGTCAACTCCAGAACCAGTCTGGATGCTTCCAGTCCTGTTTTTGCCAGTGCATTTTCAACATGGGAAATAAAACTCCCATCTTTAAAGTGTTTAGCCGAAACATTCACACACAATCTTACGGGAAGACAACCACTGTCCAGCCAAGACTTCATATACTGGCAGGCTTGTATCAACACCCAGTTTCCCACCTGGCTAGTCATACCCAATTCGTCCATGACTGGTAAAAAACGTTCCGGTAACAGCAGACCATAGCTGGGATGCTGCCATCGCAACAAGGCCTCAACAGCGACGATACGCTTGGTTTTGGCATCAACAACAGGTTGAAAAAATAGACACAATTCCCTTTTCTGAATCGCAGATCGTACTTCCTGCTCAAACGATGATTTATTCAACTCGGCACTTAGTTGCTGATCAGTATAAAAGCTGTAGTGGTTGGGGCCTTTTTTCTTCGCGGTATACATCGCCGAATCGGCCTGGCGGAGTAAATCCCCTGCAGAAATCTCTTCACCTCGGATGATCGCAATTCCTATACTTACCTGCACAATAACCTCGCGGCTCTTTAGTGAAACAGGTAGACTCATG
The DNA here is from genome assembly GCA_029879945.1 of Gammaproteobacteria bacterium. Classification (GTDB taxonomy): domain Bacteria; phylum Pseudomonadota; class Gammaproteobacteria; order S012-40; family S012-40; genus JAOUPJ01. Next base: position 5,830 of record JAOUPJ010000067.1, on the reverse strand, counting down.
GTATCCAGAATACGCTGTGCCATAAGACCAGCGCTTTCATTCTTATCAAGGTTTTCCATGACCACGAGAAATTCATCGCCGCTCAATCGAAACGCCATATCGGTTTCACGCAAGCAAGACGAGATTCGTGTCGCTGCTGCCTTGAGGAGTTGATCGCCCACATCATGGCCCATGCTGTCATTAATCAATTTAAAGCCATCCAGGTCCAGAAATAGCAAAGCGCCGTTTTTATCGTTTCTCCGTACACGATGAATGGCTTTACCAATGTATTGTACAAAGCTTTCCCGATTTGGCAGCCCCGTTAGAGAGTCGTGGAAGGCCTGATACCTGATATGCTCTTCACTCTCACGTTGCTGCAATTCCTGATTCTTTATTATTTTGTCAGCCCTTCGCACTATCATATACAGAAAAAAATACAACAGGGTAAGGGCCAGGCTTACTCCCGCTACGATCTCGATTTGAGTTGATTCAATTTTTTTAACCAAGGGAGTCACATCGGTGTAGATTTCAAAAACGGCCTTCACCGTACCGGCTTCACTTTCCCTCACCGGCAAATAGGTTGCGATCAGGTTACGATCCACAATGACTTGCTCAAAAGCCTGAAACTGGTTTTTAAAGGCAATTTCACTGGCGACAGTCCCTGACCGTGCTTTGAGAAACCCAGCACTTCCTGCACTCTTGGCCTTGTTCATCCCAATCTGAGAGGGTTCAGTGGAAAATACGGTGATACCGCTAAGGTTATAAACCTTTACCTTCACCACATTCATGTTTTTCATTTGGGCCAAAGTAATGAGGCGCAACTTTTCGAGTTCAGGACGACTCCGAATTTCCTCAACTGTCCAAGACTCAGATTTCTCTACAAATTCCTTGAACCTCCCCCAAACTGCATTAGAAAAACTTTTGGTGAGATCCACGTTTGCCCGCGTTTGCTGTTCCATAAGGGAATCCATAGCCTGATGCCGATAGAACAGAGTGAGGACAATCACGATGGAGATCATCCCTATGAGGCTTGCAACGGAAAAATAGCGGCTAAGGCGAAACAATGGATATTTACCGACAATTATAACCCTGATGGTATGAATTCATTATAGCCTTAATACGGAATGAATTGTCGCTATCCAGGCCCTACGGGATATTTATAGTTTTTATATCTAGTCTAATTTTCTGCCTACTTTAATAACTCGATCTCAACACCCTGTTCACGAATCTTGTCTGCCCGCACTTCTATATAACGTTGAAAGCTGGGTTCATTCTTGTAGGCACCACTGGCGACATAGTCCATTGAAGACTGAATATGAAACGACTTCAGATAGGCCTCCCAGCGAAAGACCTCATTTCCCTTGTCATCAAAAAATACCGCTGAAGGAGTGTATTTGATATCCAGACTGTTCGCCCAGTGCTTGGCAGTCGTCGGCTTTCCCTTGGGGGTAAACACCTTTTCGTTGGACCAGATATCGATCTGAGCCACATCCATTTTTTGTATCAGTTCGTCGGATTCCTTACGCTTGAGTATATCATCGTGTAATTCATCGCAAGCCGGACACTGCTTCTGCTCAAACAACACCATGAGGATCTTGCCCTTTTTACGTGTCTTTAAAAAGTCATAGGGTGGATTCATGAAATAGGGCTTGTGATGCAATTTCCCGTGTGCCTCGGCCGGTGCCACCTCCTTGAAATAATTTTTGAACGAAATCTTTTTTTCCTTTTTCTGAGAGACATAGTCCAACGCGGCCATAAAACGATGGGGTTTGTAGTAACCATTGATGCGCAGGGCCACCTCACCCTGCTCATTCAAAAATATCAGCGTAGGCGTAAACATGACCCTGAGGGAGGCGGCAAAATCCTTCTCTTTGACCGTCTTGCCCTTGTGGTCAATTACTTCCCGATCTCCCCACATATTGAGCGAAATTACGTCAAACTTTTGTCTAGTCTTGTCCACAATATCTTTCTGAGTAAAGTTCACATCCAATAACTTGGCGCAATAGGGGCAACCATCTTGATAGAAATAGAGCAATACGCGCTTTCCATCCTGTTTGGCGTCGGCGATATCCTCACGCAAATCAAGGAAAGAATTTTTAAACCAGGCAGGTTGCTCGTGATGACCAGGATTCACCAGATCTTCACCCAGTTTCTCAACTGTTGCTGCAAGCAAAACGGACGGCACGAAGATCAAGACTAACAGACCTTTTAGAATCATGAACTTACTCATAGTACCCCTTTTTCTCACTATCCCACGCTCTCTCATTTTAGACACAAGTTCCCACCCTTCTATCCAGTTTAGACTCCACCTCATAATGATATTACAAATCCAAGTAATTATTGGCTTTATCGACTTCTTAATTGCGTGCATAATCCATGGCTTACTACTTGCTTAGCAATAGGACAAAAAAACAAGGTATTGAGAGGCCTAGGCCATGGCGACAGAAATAAGTCTGGCGGACAAGGATGTCGCAGTAGATCCGACCCAGGAACAGGCACATGCAGAGGTGATTAACATTTCCTCTGACCAAACTGATATGCTTTCTCAAGCATACAGTCAGCGCATATCCAGTGTTTTACAAACCACCATGGATCTGGATAAGCTTTTCTCACTCTTTTCCCAACAGATTCGTCCTGCCATTCCGCACACAGGCATGGTGTATACCAATCTTGATCATGAAATCAGTATATCAGTAGGCGGAAACGAAGGCGTGGCCTGCGTCTATTCGCTGGTTGCCAATGAAGAAAGCATTGGGGAACTCACTCTCTATCGAGAATGGGCCATGACCCAGCGTGAAGTCACCGTATTCGAGTACACCTTACGCGGATTAATCTATCCCCTACGCAATGCCCTGCTGTATAAACAGGCCCTACATGCCGCTCATAAGGATCCCTTGACTGGCACCTTCAACAGGGCCACATTCGAGGAAACGGTTGAACGCGAAATCGGCCTTGCCCACCGACATAGTAATGCCCTGTCGCTACTGGTTATCGATATCGATCATTTCAAGCAGATCAACGACAAACTGGGGCATTCTGCGGGTGATATGGCCCTGAAGTGCGTCGCCGAGCGAACGAGCGCCTGTGTGCGTGTCACTGACATTGTTTTTCGCTATGGGGGCGAGGAGTTTGTGGTTTTACTCAGCAACACCAACACTGAAGGGGCTACGCTGCTGGCGGAGCGCATCAGAGAATCGGTGTCGCGCATAGAATGCCAGTGTTCGGGTAACCCCACGGCAATCAGCGTGAGTGTAGGTGTTGCCACACTGAAACCCAGCGAAGATCAAATAGCTTTTTTTGAACGTGCCGATAAGGCGCTTTACCGCGCAAAACACGAAGGCCGCAATCGCGTTTGCACTGCAGACTAGTCTTTCGTTTTACTAAATCGACACCCATCTTCTAAACAACAGGCCTCACATCGCGGTACCCGTTTACGGCAGGTGTCTTTGGCGTGAATCACAATCAAGGCGTGATATTCGTTAAACAATGCCACATCCCGTTCCAGCTCCGCCTCAAACTTGAAACGCAGTTGTTCATAGCCCTCGTCGCCCTTCACCAGTCCCAAGCGGGAAAATAGCCTTCGCGTATAGGCGTCTATGACAAAAACAGGATGGTCCAGCGCATAGAGTAAAATGTCATCCGCCGTCTCTGGGCCTATCCCCTTTACGCCCAGGATATCGGCTCGCAGATCGTGTAGATGCCAGCCCTTGAGGCCATTCAATCCCCCTCTGCCCACATACCACTGGCAGAAATGCTTCAAGCGCTCGGCCTTCACATTGAAATACCCTGAAGGTTTTAACCATTCGGCCAGTTCTTTGCTACCTGTATCTAGAATGACCTCAGGATCTAACGCTTTATTTTTTTTGAGATTTTCGATGGCCCGTTCGACGTTCGTCCAGGCCGTGTTCTGGGTCAGCACTGCACCGACCATCACCTCAAAAGGGGTATCGCCAGGCCACCAGTGCTGCGCCCCGTAATGATCCAAAAGTTGTTGAAATATTTGTAAAAAGCGCATTTTTTCCGTACAGTGGCGGCCAACTTTTTATTCTTTAAACGGTAGCCACAAGACTATGTCAGAGCAAGAAATGGCCAAAACGCCAGACATAAATCGCTACAAACTAACCGCTGAACAAGTGACGCGCACCTGTGATCCTCAGTCATTGCCCTTTGAGACAACTGCTGAGATTAAAACCTCAGACCACCCTTTTTTCGGACAGGAACGCGCTGACCATTCTATACGGTTTGGCGTGGCAATCAAAAAAGATGGTTACAATCTCTATGTCCTGGGCAGACACGGTGCCGGTAAACATCGTTTTACGCGCAGTATTCTTGAAGCCACCGCGCAGCAACAAAAAGCCCCCAATGACTGGGTCTACATACATAATTTTGCCAAGCCCGCCAAGCCCGTCGCCATACAACTGGAGACTTCCCAGGCCAAGGAACTAAAACGAGACCACGAACAACTCATTGAAGCACTCCTCGATGGCATCCCCAGCGCGTTCGCCAGCGAAGTCTATCAGGCACATGTTACCGAAATCGAAAATGAGTTTAACGATAAGCGAGACCTGGCCATGCAAGAGCTGCGCGAGGCAGCCAAGGCCAATGAGCTGGAGCTGGTACGCTCGCCACACGGTTTGATTTTTTTACCCACAGAAAAGGGTAAGGTCATCGATCCCAAGGCCTTCGAACAACTGCCCGAAGCCAAAAAGCTTCACGTGCAGTCCAGTCGAGAAACCTGCATGAACAAGCTGCAGGGAATTATGCAACAGATTCCGGTGTGGCAACGCGAAGCCAGAGAAAAAATACGCGGTCTGGATACGGAAGTTGTATTAATGACCTTAGATCATGTCTTCATTTCGCTCAAGGACAAGTACCGACACATAGAAAAACTGAAAGACTATTACGTCGATCTTAAACATGATGTTCTTGATAATATGGACGTGTTTCGTGCGTATGAAAACGGCCATACCAAATCCACCAGCAAATTCTATCAAGACGTATTCTTACGACGCTACACGGTAAACGTGTTGGTGTCCCATGATAAAGATAGCGGTGCGCCCGTTATATATGAAGATATCCCCACGCACGACAATCTGCTTGGACGAGTAGAACATACTACCGATATGGGTACACTTCATACCGATTTTTCCCTGATCAAGTCTGGCGCCTTGCATAAAGCCAATGGCGGCTATCTCATACTGGACGCCAAAACACTCTTGATGGAACCCATGGCATGGGACGCCTTAAAGCGGTGCCTGTCTTCCAAAACCATCAATATACAATCACTGGTGCAATCCATGGGACTGGTCTCCACAATTAGCCTGGAGCCCGAACTCATCCCCCTGGATGTTAAAATTGTCCTTATTGGAAGCCGCAGCCTTTATTATCTTTTGTGTGAGCAAGAACCTGAGTTTAACCATCTATTTAAGGTCGCTGCAGACTTTGAAGATAATGTGGATAGAAACGATACTACCCACCATGCCTTAGCCACTTTAATCAGCAACATCGTGGAACAGGAGAATATGTTGCCATTCCATAGAAATGCTGTCGCACGAATTATTGAGCACAGCTCCAGACTGGCCGAAGAACAAGAGAAGCTGGATATAAACCTCGAAGCAATTTCAGATATTCTACGTGAAGCCGATTTCTGGTGCCGTTCCGATGGAAAGGAAGTTGTTAACGCCTTACATATTCAATATGCACTGGATTCCAACGAATACAGACAAGGACGAGTACGCAGTCGATATTATGAATCGATAATCAATGGCACCACCGTAATCGATACAGACGGGCTCCGCGTCGCCCAAATCAATGCACTCACAGTCATTGAATTGGGTAAACTGGGTTTCGG
>JAOUPJ010000315.1 GCA_029879945.1 Gammaproteobacteria bacterium | reverse complement strand
GGTTCGGCGTTCACGCTTTCCACGTAGGCGTACTCACCTGGGTCCACGTCTAGGGAGCCACCGTCATTTTCAATTATGATTCCGCCGCTGTAGACCTGTGCGTAAAGACCGTTGTATTCGTCGCCACAGTCGTTATTACAGTAACGAATGGTGTAGTCGGTGCCGCGTATACCAATGGTAGCCACTGGTGTCTTGTTGCGGTAGTTCTTCTTATTGGTGATACCAATCTTGCCCGTGATGGAGCGCATGGTGCCTTTCAAAATGGAAAACTCCACCTTGTCTGTCTTGGCGTTGTTGTTAAAAACAAATTCGTCTATCTTCACGGTGGAATCCGGATTCAGTTGTACCAGGCCCTTGTCATTCATTTTGATCTGTAGACGCCCTTTGCCGGTGCGGATCTCGTCTCCCACATAGATGGTGTCGTTACGCTTGAGGCGTGCTTCGCTGCCGTCGGCGTGAACCACGAAGACCTTGCCCACCACGAACAGGGCTTGTCCCGCCGGATCAGCGGCCAGCACGGCGCTCGTCAGGCTCATTAACAAAACAGCGATTAGTGTTTTGATGGTTCGCATAGCTTTGTCCTCTTTTACAAACAGGGCCGAAGAGTGAGGGGGATTTGGTTTTGGTCAAATCCCGCAGTTACTCTGGGCAATTTGGGTATCGGGCCGAATCCCACATGTTTGAGGCGTGAATCACCAAGTTGTGAGGGGGTTATTTGTTGAACTGTGAGGACGGTCAAACTTTTCGCCTTGACGGATTTTTCTCAGATCAAGTCTAAGTTAAGATGTTGATTTTTTGGTTAATTTTTACGCAAACCCTGCTCCGATTCGGATCCAGTCTCAAGCTAAACAGGCCAAATGCGCCGTTTCTCAAGCTTCCCTCGCTTCTACCTATATAAGTATGGGATGACACAGTTGGGCTTTACCCTAAAGGGCACAAGCGGCTTTGCCTCAGCACCAACCTACGAAGATAGCCGAAGCCCTCAATGGAAGGTACATGCTGACCATCAAACTCAAACCATTTAACATCACGCGCGGCATCATGGGGCTGGCGATCAGCAGCCTGTTTGTGCTCTATGCCCTGGGCGTGGTGCGATCTGATGTGATGCAGAGTTTGGAGAATATCGCCTACGATGTGCGACTGAATCTAAGTCGCCCCGACGAAATGGACCACAGTGTGGTCATTGTGGATATCGACGAGAAGAGTCTGCGTGCGGAGGGGCGGTGGCCCTGGCCGCGGGACAAGGTGGCGCAGATGGTGGAAAACCTGGTGAACCGCTACCAGGTGGCCCTGATCGGCTTTGATGTGCTTTTCGCCGAGTCGGATAACACCTCGGGCCTGAACACCCTGAAATCGCTGGCGGAGGGGCCGCTGCAGCAAGACCCGGCCTATCAGGAGCAATACGAGCGTCTCAAACCCCTGTTGGACCTGGATGGCCGCTTCGCCCGGGCCCTGCAAGATACCCCGGTGGTATTGGGTTACTACTTTCTCAACCAACACAGCCATGGCGACGCCAGCTCCACGGTGGGCAAGCTGCCGCCCCCGGTGCTGCTCAGCGGAGAGTACCCGGCGCGTACCCCTTTCGTGGAGGCCACCGGCTACGGCGCACCCCTGCCCCGCCTGATGGAGAGTGCGGCCAGTGCGGGCTTCATCGATATGCCCCTGGTGGATACGGACGGGGTGATGCGCAAAATGCCCATGCTGCAAAGCTATGAGGGCCATTTGTACGAGTCTTTCGCGCTGGCCATGCTGCGGCAGCTCATGGGGAACCCGCCCATTGAGCTGAACATGCAAGGTGGTTACGAGGGCTCGGAGATCAATTTGGGACTGGAGTCGATTCAGGTGGGCCAGCTGAGGATTCCGGTCAACGAACGGGGCACAGCGCTAGTCCCCTACCGAGGACGTTTTCCCAGTTTCCCCTATGTGTCTGCCACAGACGTGCTGCAAGGCAAATCCATCCCCGAACTGGATAATGCCATTGTGCTGGTGGGCACCACGGCGGCGGGCCTGCTGGACTTGCGGACCACGCCGGTACACAACTTTTTTCCGGGGGTGGAAGTACACGCCAATATGATCACCGGCATCCTGGATGGCTCGGTAAAACATCGGCCCAGTTATGTCTATGGCTTGGAGTTCGTGCTCGTCCTCTGTATTGGTCTGCTTATGTCCCTTTTGTATATGCGCTTGAGACTCTATCAGACGCTGTTGATCACCATCGTACTGGTCTCGGGACTTGTCTCGTGGAATTTCTACGCCTGGAGCACGAACAATATCGACTTTCCCATTGTGGCGAAGATTGCCATGATCTTTTTCCTTTTTGTGTATCACTTGTCTTACGAGTTTTTTATTGAGCAGCGAAAAAAGCGCGAATTGACTCATCTATTCGGCCAATATGTGCCGCCCACCATCGTGGACGAAATGAGTAAAAACCCGGAACGCTTTGGTATGGGCGGTGAAACGCGAAATATGACGGTGATGTTTACCGATATACGTAACTTTACTTCCCTATCGGAAAATGCCGATCCGCAGCTTATCACTCAATTGGTGAATGACTATTTCTCTCAAATGACTGAGATCATCCACGCCCATCGCGGCACGATTGATAAATACATTGGCGATGCCATCATGGCCTTTTGGGGTGCACCACTGGAAGATCCGCAACATGCAGAAAATGCGGTCAATGCGGCCATGGCCATGCGCGCTGCGCAACCGCTCATTGCAGAACGTTTTCGTGAAAAAGGCTGGCCTGTGTTTCGTATGGGTATCGGTCTCAACTCCGGGCCCATGCACGTGGGGAATATGGGCTCTCGTTTCAGAATGGCCTATACCGTGTTTGGAGACGAAGTGAATCTGGGCTCACGACTGGAAGGGCTTACAAAACGTTATCATACGTCCGTAATCGTTTCTGAAATGACCAAACAACTTTACCCTGAAATTGTGTATCGTGAACTGGATCTGGTGCGCGTGGTAGGCCGTGAGAAGCCCGTTAAAATCTATGAGCCACTGGGTTACGAAAAATTTCTTAGTGTTTCCGAGTTGGACGAACTGTTTCGCTTTCATGAAGGACTTGAACTGTATCGAAATCAACAGTGGGAAGAGGCAAAGAAAATATTTTTTAACTTGCTCAAAGACGATAGCTCGCACTTTGTTTACCATGAATATCTCGCCCGCACCTTGCGCATGATGCATGAACCGCCCGAAGAAGGATGGCAAGGCGTTTATGTGTTGAAAGGAAAATAATTTAGCATTTTTATCGAGAATTTTTGGTAATTTTTCACATATAACCAAGCAAAAAAATAAGTTTTTATTTCAATAAAATCAGTTAGTTCTGCATACAAAATTTTATGGCGTTAATATTCCCTTAAACCTTTCCTACAAATAACTTACGCACTATAATGAAATTGAAACTAGAGTTAGTTCTACGAAAAAGGGAGGAAGATAGAAGAGTAAAAAATTACAGTTTAGCGTATTTCTAAAAACTCTAAGTTGACTTTATAAATAGCAACCTGCGCAATAACAAACTGTAAACCCCGTTTAATGCTTTCGGAAAGCGATGTCCCTACACACCTGCCCATGCCCCAATCCGAAAGCATACGGGGCTCTTCTGTTTTCAAATATTGGACTAGACATGTTCCAGGCACATCAAAGCCCGATAAGTAGGGGATTCATGTTCCGGGTCTTTCTCGATTACCACCCTCACTGATATTGCGTTAATGGGCTTTTCCCTTTTGGATAATTTTGATACAGTAACCGGTCTGTGAGTTGCCCTGGGCTGACCCGAGGATAAATATAGTCTCTAAAAAGACCAGCGGTAGAACATAATTAGAAATCAGGATTTACAGCTGGGGGTCTCACTATGGGTTTCAAAAGGGCTTGGTATTTTTCACTTTTTCTGTTTCTAGGCATAGCATTTCCTATCCAATCAAAAGCCGCTTTTGTTGATCATGTCAAAGAAGGAAATATTTCGTATTTTCTGTTTGCAGCACCCAATAAAATAGCTCGTTATGATCTATCCACCGAGAGCTTTCTGGAAGAT
>JAOUPJ010000313.1 GCA_029879945.1 Gammaproteobacteria bacterium | reverse complement strand
GGACTATAAAGAAGGAAATCTACAAACGGCAACCGCCTCTTCTGCCAAAGCAGCGTATTCGGATATGCATCTGTACTCACCACCGATGCGTCATACGACTCTCTCTATTCGCCTGGCAGCCGGAATGTCACAAATGGCAGCCAGTCCCTTTAAACTGGGGGGTGAACGATCCCCGATTGCGGAACTACCCGGCATTGGTAAGCGAGATTTTACGCTACGTGGCTATCCTCAAGGAAAATTTCAGGGCAATCGCTTTGGCCTCACCACACTGGAATGGTCATTTCCTTTAGCCAAACCCGAAACCAGTATTATGATGCCACCCATTGGTCTGAGCCGTGTCAATGGCAGCCTGTTTGTGGATGCAGGTAAGGCCTGGTATAGCAACACCAGCGAACCCAATGCCTACTCCAGCTATGGCGCTGAACTCACACTGGAAACCTTATGGGGATACCTGCTTCCTTTGGATATCAAAGTGGGATATGCAAACGGAGTGGATGAGTTTGGCGAAGAACAGTACTACATCTCAACGCGTGCCATTTTTTAAATCGCCTGCATCTTCTTCTAACGCTTCTCGAAAAACCGCATCCTGAAAAGACTTTAGATAAACACGTGCGTTGTCTATCACTTCCGCGGGTAAACCGTTTTTACTGGCGATGGTAAGTCCGTAAGATTCACCCGTCTCACCCAGTTTTAATTTGAAGGTGGGTGTTAAGGTTTCCTTGTCAAATAACATGCAGGCATTCTGTACCTTGGGGCGTGTATTGCTGTAATCCTTCAAGGGCGAAAGATGGGTATTCACCATGCCATAACTGCCACGCGCAATCAGCTCGTCCAGCATGGCCATGGCCAGCGCCGCCCCTTCGTCCGGATCAGTCCCACTGCCGAGTTCATCAAACAACAGAAGGGCATTGTCGGCCGCATGATTCAGCATACGTTTCATCATTTCCACTTGCGCAGCAAAAGTAGAAAGATGGTGATAAAGGCTTTGCTTGTCTCCCAGGTCCACCAGCACATGGGAATACCAACCGATTTTGCAGTCCCCTTCGGCGGGGATGTGCAAACCGCACATAGCCATCAGGGTGAGCAGCCCCACGGTTTTCAAGGCGATGGTCTTACCACCCGCATTAGGTCCGGTCACCAGGAGATAGGGATGTCGATTATTCAGTTTGAGGCTTAAAGACACCGGTCTGGGCAGCGTCCCTTGGATATATTGCATGATAAGCAAGGGGTGGTAGGCCTCGTTTAAGTGCAATTCCTGGTCTTCTGTTAACGTGGGTGCGTGGGCACTAAGCTGGGCGCTAAGTTTGCCACCCGCCACGGCCAGATCGATCCAGGTGATGACGTCGAGCAGACGTTCCAAGGCCTCGGCATGATTTCTTAGCTCTTCAGAAATCTCTCGCAAGACCTGCTGCTCCTCCATGTGGATAGCGCCGCTCAGGCGCTCCAACTGATTGTTCACGCCAATCAACTCAATAGGCTCCACCAGTTGCTCTTGCGGACTCATCAAGCTCCCGCAGCGTACCCCCTTGACCAGTTCGACGGCCGTCGCGCGGATGACTAGTACCAGCCGGGCACCTCTCCAATAGATCGGTTTTCCAGCCACTACGGCCTCTTTGAACGGTTCCTTCTTGATAAGCTCAGCCGCTTTTTCCTCAATCAATCGCTTAGCCGCAATGTATTGCGCCCAGGCTTTTTGTAATTCCGGGGATGCCTCCGGACGAATCTGTCCCTTTGTACTAATGGAATCACCCAAACGCCTAAGCAACTCGGGCGCGGGTTTTATGTCCCCCATATTTTCGGCGAACAGGGGGGGGTATTTGTGTAGCATGGGTTCCAGGGAGGCCGCCATCTCCATGACTTGCTGAATGTGCAATAACGCGCTGGCACTCAATAAGGCACTACCGGTCGTGACTTGCCGCAGGGCCGGACGGATATTCGGCACTTCTTTCAGTGCCGGCACATCTCCCGCCTCCAAGGCCTCCCTGGCGGCGGTGACCGATCGCTGCATTTTCCTGGCAATGGCGATACTCGTGGGCGGTTCCAGATCGCGGGCCGCCGCTGCGCCATAGGGCGTGAGGGTGAAGGTCTCTAATAAACGCTGTATGGCGTCGAAGTCTAGTGCCTGGGTGTCGTAACTCATGTGCGAAAAATCTTTGCTATCCATGTCTTCAGGCCAGACCGTAAATCCTTAGTTTCCATGCGGATACTGAGGGACCCGGTATGCCAGTGTATTTCCCTGAGGCGCTCTGCACGCAGCGCGTCCAAAAGGGGCCTAATCCATTGTCGTTCAGTTTGGGTCAAGTCTTGATACCAATTCCCGTCCGGGTTTTCGCTCAAGTCCTGCGGATTTTCAAAGGCGAGCAAAACTCGCCCATTTTGGGCCGCCCCGATGAGTCCGTCTACCCCTTCCGAGAGGGACGCCAACTTGATTCCCTGAACCGCCGCATATCCCTTCACGGCCGCAACATCTGAATAAACCTTTGACCATAAAGAATTATTTTGACTCGGTCGACGGCCGTTACCCCAAATCCATACACCGTTTACCATCGCAGGGTAGGGATTGGGCTCTGCGGGCGGATTGTGAATCGGATGAAAGAGCATTTGTATCTCATTCGAAAATCCCTGCCAACGTTTGGCCCATTCGCCCTCAGGCATGCAGGCAAGCACGTCTTGCCCTTTTATGCACCACCAGGGCCGTGTATTGAGTAACACCTCAGACTCCATACGCAGATACCAGCGATTGGGACTGGCCATATGGAATTCAAAACCGTCCTCGCCAAAATGTCTGTTGAGAGCATCAATGAGTTTTTGAGCATGAGTCACCGTGATGGCCAAGTCCCTGGGCGACACCATCATCAGGCGGCTCTTGCTGGGCATAAACTGAACAGGATCGGCGCGAAACCAATACCCGTCTTCCCTGCCCCATTCCTCATATGCCTCATATGCCGCGTAGGGAAAGCCGGAGGAGTCCGCGCAACAGGCCGAGAAGGCTGAAAGCACTCCCTTCACGGGGGAAGAACGGCGTCCCTTAAGCAGAAAGTCCGCGCTGGCTGTCGGGCCGGCCTGGCCCTTTACCACCTGATCAAAATCTGGCAATGCCACGTCAATAATTCTTGATAAGTCCATCTAGGTATTATCCCTGATTTGTCGGACAATAGGGACAATTTGACGTTGAACTTCATGCGGCCATGGGGTAACGTATCGCCTTTTCCAGGACTGGATCGAAGCATTGGCCAAGAAAGCAAAAAAAGAAGACGAGTTGCAATTTGAGGAGGCACTCGAAGAACTGGAAGCCATTGTAGACGATATGGAGCAGGGGGAATTGAGTCTGGAAGACTCGCTAAAGGCCTTCGAAAGAGGCATCACCCTTACCCGTCAATGCCAAGCCGCTCTTAAAAATGCAGAGCAGAAAGTAAACCTATTACTCGAAAAGCAAAATCAGGATGTTGTTGAACCCTTCAAGCCCAACTCAGATGAATGAGTCTGACACCCATTCTGCATTGTCAGGCTTCCAAACCCGCGCTGAAAATGCATTAAATTCACGTCTACCGGCCGCCAGTAGCGAACCCACACGTCTGCACGAAGCCATTCGTTACGCGGTATTGGGAGGCGGCAAACGAGTCAGGCCCCTTTTGGTGTATGCAGCCGGTCAGTCAGTGGGAGCACCGCTCAATCGCCTGGACGGTCCCGCCTGTGCGGTGGAATTGATCCACGCCTATTCCCTGATTCACGATGATCTGCCAGCCATGGACGATGATGACTTGCGACGGGGTCGTCCTACAGTTCATAAGGCCTTCGACGAGGCCACCGCCATATTGGCCGGGGACGCCCTGCAAGCGCTGGCGTTTGAAATTCTGGCCAATGATTCCAGCGTGCGCCCGGATTTGGCCGCACGCCTGAAGATGATTTCCATTCTGGCCAAGGCTTGTGGGAGTGAAGGCATGGTGGGAGGCCAGGCCATCGACCTGTACTCGGTCGGTAAAGGACTGACCCAGCAACAACTGGAAACCATGCATCGCTTTAAAACAGGCGCTCTGATTCGTGCCAGCGTT
>JAOUPJ010000066.1 GCA_029879945.1 Gammaproteobacteria bacterium | reverse complement strand
CTTGGCAGGACTGGTCCTGCTGATCATATTCGGGCCTCAACTCTGGGCCAAGCGCACCTTTAGTAAATACAATCGTAGGCTGGAGCACCTGCCCGGTAGCGGGGGCGAGCTGGCGCGCCATCTCCTGGATCGTTTTCATTTAACGGAAGTGAAAGTGGAAACCACCGATCAAGGGGATCACTACGATCCAACCACTAAAACGGTAAGACTCACGCAAAACGTTTTTCAAGGTCAATCACTCACAGCCGTGGCCATCGCCGCACACGAAGTGGGACACGCCATACAGGATAGAGACGGTCACCCCATGTTAAAACTGCGCACTCGTCTCGTCGGCTTCGCCAAACGTAGCGAGCAAATCGGTTCGCTTATCATTCTCAGTGCGCCCATTGTTACCACCATTTCACGCGCACCCGGTATCGGTATACTCATGTTCGTAGCCGGCGTCGGCACCATCTTCTTACAAACACTGGTGCACTTAATTACCTTGCCTGTGGAGTGGGACGCCAGCTTTGGCAAAGCCCTGCCCATACTCAAAGAGGGATACATCTCTGAAAAGGAACAAGCCGCCGCAGAAAAAATTCTAAAAGCCGCCGCCTTTACCTATGTGGCGGGGTCATTGGGGAGTCTATTGAATCTGTGGCGATGGATAAGGGTGTTGCGGCCGCGGTAGCTTAAGCCTTCACCCCACTCACCGCGGTCTCTACCTTCCCAACCCTGATATCGGTAAAACCGGCCTCGTTGAACCAGCCCACAACCTCTTCCGGGGTATGGGTCCAATGGAAGGTGGGGGTGTAACCGTCAAACAGGGCCAATACAGAACGTTCGGCGGTGGGATGATGGGTAGAAAAAGGAAACTGTTTTATGAAGGCTGAGACGAGTCGATTGCCTTTATTGTTTCTGGCGATATCCACAATCCACTCCGACCACTCCTTAAACATGGGCAAAGGCAAGCGAGAAACCAAAGGCACCCACTCCCCTCGTCTGTTAAAGACAGGTGAATAGAGCCAGATAGACATCCTACCACCTGTCTTCAAATAAGGCATAAGATACTCGGTGTATTTGCGCGTATCCGGTGTGTGATGCAACACGCCGATAGAAACAATGTGATCAAAACATTGCGGATTAAACGGGAGCTGACTAATATCGCATTGCATCACTACGGCATTGGGAAATTTCTTTAGATTTTCTTGCGCCGATTCCACAGACTGAGACAAATCAATTCCTATTACGTACGCGCCCCAGCTTGCCAGCAGCTCACTGTGTCGACCTATACCCACCCCTGCATCCAGCACCAGTTTTCCACGCACCGCTTCAGGCGTGAGCCCGGTTTTATTTCGCAGATCCTGTTCAGTCAATTGACTGGCCTGAGCACTATCCAATTGGGTATTGGTGTAGGTCAACCACTGATATGAAAAAGACTCGGTATAGTTGTCCGAAGACACAAAACGTGGAATGCCGCGAACAGCTGAAATCGGTTCCCCACCCTCAAACTCAATTTGCTCGCCTTCAAACTGACTGGGTGCGTGTTTGAATACGGTACTCAAAATTTCCTGAAATTCGGGAGAAATTTCCTTTCCAAAGACCTCTTTAAAATCGATTGCCGGCTGTGTCATATTACAAGGCCTCACAAGAATTGGTTTCACAGTCCAAAACGAGTTGCAGTTTTCCCTGTTCACGCTGCATTAGCAACTCCAGGTCAGTCGTCCTGGAATCAGCAGAGAGCCTGTCTAATAAATCTTTAGCTGTCTTCTCATCCAACTGACAAGGGAGAGTCAAATCGCCTGTTTGCCAGTCTTTTACAAAAGCGTTCAACCAGCTTGAGTACTGCTCCTGGGAGTTGGAAAAGGCAGACAAAAACAGTTTGCGCAAACCCGCCAGCCGTGTTATTCCCACCTTGGCCTTGTCCAGCATTCTGAGCTTCCAATCACAAGTCAGATTGAATACCTGTGATCCATCCACACTGAGATGCAGAGACTGCAGCTCTAGTCGATAATCTGCATAATAAGCGAGTGCTATGCTTCCGCTAAAATGGGGACTTTCGTGTGCCCTGGCATCATTAAACTCCAGCTGTAGAACTTTCTTATCCTGCTGCTGATCCAGTTTTAATATCAAATCCTTGAAGGACCAGTTTCCCAGTCCCCACTGGGCCAAATCCAAAACCGCATTCGAGAGACGAATTTCACTTTCACTCTGTTGATCCAGATTCTGAAATGAAAATTTTCCGGCCAGGCTCAACTCGAATTTCTTAAGTAGATATAACAGCTCACTGCCTAGAGCGGTACGCCGCTTAAAGAGTTCCAATAACGTTTGATTGATCTGCACATCATTGGTGTAGGTTTCTAAAATCTGGTATTGCTTCCTTGTGATTTGATTGGGTGTGGCATTGTCTATAGGTGAGAAGAAAAGCTTGTCGCGATAGTGTAAGTAGCGCCCAGAGCCCTTTTCCACAATCTCCTGCAGGCTAGGGATCATTTCACGAAAAATCAGTCTGTCGTTTTCCAATAGTAATAGCGAAGAAAGACCATGTTCATCGCTAAGCAAGGACAGCGGGAGATCGATGCTGTAGCAATGTCCCTGATAGTGTGCCACGCCTTCCACGCGATACAGACGAGGCCCTTCCAGGAGCAGATTGACCAATCGGCTAAAGGCACCTGAATCAGGGCGCGTGGATTTGAGCTTGGCCTTGTAATAGGCCGCTATACATAGATTTACAAACAACAGGGAAAATGTTTTTCCGATATTCATTGACGCCCTCTATTTAGACGAGCCTGGCAATACCCCAAGGGGCTCGGCGACGTGGCTACTAGGGCTTGCAAGCAACTATCCTGCCCGGCTACTTGAAGGCGCGCAGCGCTGTAACAAACCCCCTCCTCCCCAGTCCATATCGCAACACATCTGTGCTCGTGAAATTTTCGTGACAATTAGGGGTTACCATGTTTCAGATGAAAGAGATGGAAAGAACGATTCAAAATTCCCAGGTTCTACTCATAGAGGACCACGAGGACATCGCCAACCTCGTCTCTATGCATTTGAAAGACCTAGGAATTTCCGTTGAAACCGCAGCAGACGGGGCGACCGGCCTGGCGGTGGCCAGCACGCGCAAGTTCGACCTGATTATACTGGATCTCATGCTGCCCAAGCTGGATGGCCTGGAGATCTGCAATCAACTACGAACACAAGAGATTTATGTACCGATTCTAATGCTCACCGCCAAAACATCCGAGATGGATCGGGTTATAGGTTTGGAATCCGGTGCCGATGATTATCTTACAAAACCTTTCGGCGTGCGGGAGTTGGTCGCTAGGGTTAAGGCTCTGCTACGGCGTGTGGATGCCTTGTCTAAAACTGCAAACGCCGACTCTCGCGCGCCACTTACCATCGGTGCTTTACGCATCGATACGGATCGTCACCTGGTCTTCCGCAACGAGGAAAGCATCGACCTCACCGCCAAAGAATTCGAACTACTGTGGTTCTTCGCCTCACAGCCGGGGCGTGTGTTCACCCGCAGCCAATTATTAGACAGCGTCTGGGGATATGGGCATGACGGTTATGAACACACGGTCAATTCCCATATCAATCGCCTACGTTCCAAGATCGAAATTGACCCCACCAAGCCTGAATTCATCCTCACCGTTTGGGGTGTGGGCTACAAGTTCAAAGACCAGCGAGTAAGACATTGAAGACCCTTTCCTCCAAGCTGGCACTTGTGCTATTTGCCTTGGTGATCTGCATCGGCATCGTATTCTTATTAGTAAGTAATCACTTTGTTTCACGCTATCAGAACGAAGTGACACAAAGCCTGCACGCCAAACTGGCCGCTAATCTGGTCAAGTCCAATCGATATATCGACGGGGACAACATAAACCACACAGCGGTAATGTCTGCCTTTGAGACGCTGATGGTGATCAATCCCGCCATAGAGGTCTACCTTTTGGACCCGCTCGGAAAAATCCTTTCCTATTCTGCCCCGGAAGGGCAAGTAAAACGCACCCATGTAAGCACCCAACCCATCACACAATTTATGCAATCCCGTGCCTACCCTATCCTGGGCGATGATCCGCGTTCAGATCAGCAAAAGGTCTTTTCAGTGGAACCCATCTATGAAAAGGGTCGACTCAAGGGATTTCTCTATATCGTCTTGCACAGCCAGCTCTATCAGAACACCGCAGAGCAACTGGAAAACAGTTATCTTACACGCATCTCCATCGGCGGGATCCTTGCCGGACTCGTGCTGGCACTTGGCATGGGCATCTACCTGTTCAGACTGCTTACGCGCAGACTCACCACCCTGAACAAGGCCATGCAGTCCTATGGTAGAGAAAAAAATAAAAGCCCGCTGCGTTACAAGTCATCAAACACCCGTATCAAAGACGAAGTGGACTCTTTGGGGATGCGCTTCAATCAAATGGCCGATCAAATCGACGAAGCCCTGGATGAACTCCTACGCAACGACAGCAAACGACGGGAACTCATCGCCAATGTGTCTCACGATTTGCGTACCCCTTTGGCTACCTTGCATGGCTATCTGGAAACACTGAGTTTGAAGGCGGGTGATCTGAGTGAAGACGAGCGCGAACAGTATCTCAACATCGCCTTAAAACAAAGCGAGAATTTGAGTGAGCTGGTGAATCAATTGTTTGAATTGGCCAAGCTGGATTCCTGCGAAACCCTGTTAAACGTAGAGGCCTTTTCGCTGGCGGAGCTGGCTCAAGACGTGGCCCAGAAATTTATACTCGCAGCAAAACGTAAAGGGGTGCATATCGAAGTAGACCTGAAAGAGATCCCCTTTGCCTATGGCGATATCGCACTCATTCAACGGGTGCTGGAAAATCTCATCGAAAATGCCATACGCCATACACCCAAGGACGGTCGCATTACTATCGGTGTGCGACCCGAAACGGAGCGCATAGCGGTTGAGATTCGGGATACGGGCGTGGGCATTCCCAAAGAATCGATTCAGGAAATATTCGAACGTTTTTTCAGGGTAGACAAGGAACGTGGCGCATCCAACGGTAACGCAGGCCTGGGCCTGGCCATTGTGAAACGTATTCTGAATTTACACGGTAGCTCTATAGACGTGCACAGCGAAGTGCAAAAAGGGACATGCTTTTCCTTTGATCTGCCTGTGCAGCAGTTCTAACGGGCACGCTGACGTGTGACGCGCTTCTTTCCTTTCTTCGGCACTTTAGGTAGGCCTGTGTGTTGAGTTTTGAAAGGTGTTGCAGAAGTGGGCTTACCCCCGGTTCCTTCCGGCTGCCAAAGGGGAATCAGATGTCGCTTACCATTACCAATCAAATCGGCACGACCCAGTTTTTTCAAAGACTCGCGTAACATGGGCCAGTTATTGGCGTCGTGATAGCGTAAATAGGCCTTGTGTAACGTTCTTTGCTTTTGTCCTTTGACAGCCACCACCTCTTCGCTATGCGCACTCACTTTGTGTAAGGGGTTTTTACCACTGTGATACATGGATGTTGCCATGGCCATGGGTGAAGGTAAAAAGGTTTGCACTTGATCGGCTCTAAAACCATTCTGTTTTAGCCACAGGGCCAGATTCATCATGTCTTCATCGCTAGTGCCGGGATGGGCGGCGATAAAATAGGGAATCAGATACTGCTCCTTTCCTGCAGCCTCACTGTAACGGTCAAAGAGTTTTTTGAAACGATCGTAAGTGCCTATGCCTGGTTTCATCATCTTGGAAAGCGGCCCTGCTTCCGTATGTTCCGGTGCAATCTTGAGATAACCGCCCACATGATGGGTGACCAGTTCCTTGATGTATTCCGGGTCTTCCACGGCCAGATCATAGCGCAGGCCCGATGCAATCACGATCTTCTTGATACCCGGTACGCGTCGCGCCTTACGGTATAGACTGATCAGGTGCCGGTGATTGGTCTCCATGTTTTTACAGATCTTGGGATAGACACAAGAAAGGCGTCTGCAATTTTTTTCTGTCTCTTCGTCTTTGCAGTTCAATCTGTACATATTGGCGGTAGGGCCGCCCAGATCCGAGATAAAACCGGTGAAGCCCGGTGTCTTATCGCGTACCTGTTCCAGTTCATTTAAGATGGATTTTTCCGATCGACTTTGAATAATGCGACCTTCGTGTTCGGTAATGGAACAAAAGGTACACCCCCCAAAACAACCGCGCATGATGTTGAGTGAAAAGCGTATCATCTCATAGGCAGGTAATTTGGCCTGGCCATAGACGGGATGAGGTTGGCGGGTATAAGGCAGCTCAAATACCGCGTCCAGTTCTTCGGTGCTGAGTGGAAAGCTGGGTGGGTTCACCCACAGTTCCCGTTCACCGTGTTTCTGAACGAGCGGCCTGGCATTACCCGGATTGGTTTCCAGGTGCAGAATGCGTGAGGTATGGGCATAGAGTAGCTTGTCATTACTGACTTGCTCATAGGACGGTAGACGGATATAGGTCTGACCCTTTTTGTCTTTGGGTATCTGACGAAACAGTCTCACCACATTGGATGGGGATTCTGTTTTACATGCTTCTTGTTGATACGGGTCCACCTTAGGTGCCGTATCCGGTACTCCGTCTACATGGGTGGAATCCATTTCGAGATAGTCTTCAGGCAAATGCTTGCGAACAATCGCTGTGCCACGGATATCGATCAGTTCTTCGGGTGACTCACCCTGGGCCAGTCTATGGGCGATTTCCACAATTTGTCTTTCGCCATTTCCAAATACCAAGAGATCGGCCTTGGAATCCAGGAGAACAGAACGTCGGACCTTGTCTGACCAATAATCATAGTGGGCAATGCGCCGCAGGCTTGCTTCAATACCACCTAAGACAATAGGCACATTACTATAGGCCTGCTTACAACGCTGTGCGTAGACCAGCACCGAGCGATCCGGACGCTTGCCCCCCTCACCGTTCGGCGTGTAAGCATCGTCTTTACGCACCTTGCGATCGGCCGTGTAGCGATTAACCATGGAATCCATGTTCCCGGCCGTGACACCGAAGAAGAGTTTGGGCTTACCCAGTTTTTTGAAGGCATCGGCAGACTGCCAATCGGGTTGAGCGATGATGCCCACACGAAAACCCTGGGCCTCCAGTACACGACCAATCACCGCCATCCCGAAGCTGGGATGATCCACATAGGCGTCTCCCGTAACCAGGATGATATCGCAGGAATCCCAGCCCAGCGCCTCCATCTCTTCTTGGCTCATGGGCAACACTGGAGCGACTCCAAATCGCTGGGCCCAGTATTTACGGTAGGAAAAGAGTGTAGACGAGGTGTGCATGAACGATTTTACATTTAGATACTGTACAAAAGGGGCTTAGTATACCATAAAGCCTCGAGAACCAC
The DNA here is from genome assembly GCA_029879945.1 of Gammaproteobacteria bacterium. Taxonomy (GTDB): domain Bacteria; phylum Pseudomonadota; class Gammaproteobacteria; order S012-40; family S012-40; genus JAOUPJ01. The sequence goes on along the minus strand of JAOUPJ010000066.1, from coordinate 6,302 downwards.
TTTGAGAGATCAGCTAAGCCACTAACTTACAATTAAAACATGGAATATTGAGAGGCAAGTCACAAAACCTGAAATAGTGCATGTTATTCGGAAATGTAAAATCAGTCGCTTAGTGGGTTCAAAATAGTTTGAATCTAAACACTCCCTCAAGCCCTTGCTATTTATGCCTAAAAAATATGTGTCCCGTTTTCTGATACACTAATCATATTCGCCAAACATCCGCTATTTGAGAATAGCCTTTAGCAGTACCGGGGCTTATAAGATGAAAGAACTAAATATAGAGAGCGCCTTACACAACAGCCGTAACGTTGATACCGAGGCACTCAAGAAACGAAACAAGTTATCAGCGATGGAAATAAGTAACAGCAATCAATTTACCAGTCAGCGTTTGGTGTCTGATTATCTGTTTGGTCATCTGGACGCGAGCCTGGATCATCCTGAGGTCTTTTTACCTCAGATGAATCACAGCGACTATTCACCTGAAGCGGTGTCCAGTCGTTTCCTTTACTATGTAGACCAGATCTCATCCGGTCACATAGAAGGGTCTGATCTTGGCGGGGCGAAGAAGCTTTTTAATACCACTCGTGATTCAATTATCGATTCCAAAGAGCAAATCACCACGGTGTTGAAACACCTAAGTGTCTATAGCAGCGAGTTGGCAAGCAGTGTGGAACGCACGTTTGAACTGATCGCCGCCGGCGTGGATAGACTGGAGCGTCGTGTGACTTCCAGTATCCAAACCAGTCACTAAGAACAAGTCTTCTCTTTAGATCGAATCCATTCCGCTTTTTTGCAGTGCACCAAGGATAATTCTAATAAGGTGCGCTGCACTATCTCAGTGCAACTCCTTTTAGCCATTATTTCAAACTTCCCTTTATTTTATATATTTATCAATCTGTTATAGTCGTCCCGCATTGTGGTCCGTGGCTTGCTGAGTGCCTATTAGGCATTAATTCAGAGGTAGGACTGAAATGAAAGAAAAGCTGGTGCTAGTAGGCAATGGCATGGCGGGCATGCGTACCATCGAAGAGCTTCTCAAAATCGCACCCGATATGTACGACATCACTGTCTTCGGCGCAGAGCCCTATGGCAACTACAATCGAATTCTTCTCTCCCCCGTATTGGCAGGCGAAAAAACTATCGACGATATCATGTTGAATAGTGAATCCTGGTACGTGGAAAACAATATCAAGTTGATCAAGGGAAAAAAGATCAACAAGATCGATAGACGTAATCGAGTTGTTCATTCCGAAGATGGGACCAGCGAATCGTATGATCGCTTGTTGCTGGCCACCGGTTCAAATCCATTTATCATTCCTGTCCCTGGTTCAGACCTTCCCGGTGTTATTTCTTTCCGTGATATACACGATGTGGACACCATGCTCAGCGCTTCCAAATCAAAAAAACATGCCGTGGTAATTGGAGGTGGCCTACTCGGTCTGGAAGCGGCATACGGTCTGAAACTTCAGGGTATGAATGTCACCGTGGTTCACCTCACTGATGTACTGATGGAGCGTCAGCTTGATGCAATCTCGGGTAGAATGTTGCAAAAGACCTTAGAAGATAAGGGACTGCATTTTCTCATGGCCCATCAGACCGAGGCCATCGTCGGTGAAGATAAAGTCAAAGGCGTACGTTTCAAAAACGGGTTGGAAATCGCCGCTGATATCGTTGTCATGGCGGTAGGGATACGACCCAATTTTTCCCTGGCCCAGTCTGCCGGGATTTATTGTGAACGGGGCATCGTGGTCAACGATACCATGCAAACCTATGACCCACGCGTCTATTCAGTTGGCGAATGTGTACAACATCGTGGACAGACCTACGGACTCGTCGCCCCACTCTTTGAACAGGCCAAGGTTGCAGCAAACCATCTCGCACAATTTGGTATCGGACGCTACGAAGGTTCCCTCACTTCGACCAAACTCAAAGTAACCGGCGTAGACCTGTTTTCTGCCGGTGATTTTCATGGCGATGAAAGCACGGAAAATATCGTATTGAAAGACGTGTCTCGCGGTATCTATAAAAAGGTCGTACTCAAGGACAACAAGATCCAAGGCGCCGTAATGTATGGCGACACCGTAGACGGCTCCTGGTATTTCCAGTTGATGCGCGACGGTACAGACGTTTCCGATTTTCGTGAATCACTCATGTTTGGACAATCCCACTTAGGCGACTCGGGTCATGGCGGTCAGAACGCGGCGGCCAATATGAGTGACGATATGGAGATATGTGGCTGTAATGGTGTATGCAAAGGCGATATCGTCAAAGCCATTTCCACCAAAGGCCTTTTTACCCTTGAAGAAGTCAAAACCCACACCAAGGCCTCCAACTCCTGTGGTTCTTGTACCGGCCTGGTGGAACAGATTCTTGCCTCTACTTTAGGCGGTGGATACTCCGCCGCTTCCAAAAAGAAATCTGTGTGCAAGTGTACCGACTACACCCACGACGAAGTACGCAAGACCATCTTTGCCGAAAAGCTCACGTCCATTAAAGCTGTGATGCGCTATATGGAATGGAATACGGAAGACGGTTGCCATGTGTGCAGACCGGCGTTGAATTACTATGTGTTATCCAGTTGGCCTGAAGAGGCGGTGGACGATCCCCAGTCTCGTTTTATTAATGAACGCGCCCACGCCAATATACAAAAAGACGGAACGTACTCTGTTGTACCTCGTATGTGGGGAGGCTTAACTACTCCAAACGAATTGCGGGCCATTGCCGATGCCGCTGAAAAATACAATGTGCCAACGGTGAAGGTGACGGGGGGGCAACGTATCGATCTATTGGGTGTGAAGAAAGACGACCTACCACGCATGTGGAAAGACCTGAACGATGCAGGCATGGTCTCGGGTCATGCCTATGGTAAATCACTACGCACCGTTAAGACTTGTGTTGGAAAGGAACATTGTCGATTCGGCACTCAATTTTCCATGGGCATGGGTGTGGACCTGGAAAAGGCCACCTGGGGTTCCTGGATGCCACACAAATTCAAGATGGCCGTATCAGGCTGCCCGCGTAATTGTGCAGAGGCTACTATTAAAGACTTTGGCGTTGTGGCGGTCGAATCCGGGTGGGAACTGCACGTCGGCGGAAACGGGGGTGTGAAGGTCAGACCAACCGATCTTTTATGCAAGGTGAAAACCGATGAAGAAGTAAAGGAATACTGCTACGCCTTCATACAACTCTATCGTGAAGACGCCCACTACCTGGAGCGTACGGCACCCTGGATTGAACGAGTCGGGCTTTCCTACGTGAAACAACAAGTGGTAGAGAACGAAGAAAAACGCAAGGCGCTGGCAGAACGTTTTCTGTTTTCGCAAAAGATCGCAGCACAAGACCCTTGGGCCGCCATTGTGAACAGCGAGACGCACAAAAAAGAATTTATCACATTAAAGGCAGTTGGATAGGAGTAGAGGAATGTCACAGATGTTTGAAGTATGTGGTGTAGAGGATATTCCCGTTCTGGGTTCCAAGGTAGTAAGTGCAAACGAAGGAAACATCGCGGTCTTTCGTGCCAGTGATGGAGAGTTCTTTGCGCTCAAAGACGAGTGCCCACACAAACAAGGTCCCTTGTCTCAGGGTATCGTACACAACAAAAAAGTGACTTGTCCCCTGCACAATTGGGTCATCTCACTGGAAACCGGGATGGCTCAAGAACCGGACGAAGGATGTGCAGCCCGCTACCCGGTAGAGGTAAAGGACAAAAAAGTCTTTTTGATTTTGAAGGCGATGGACTAGACCGTGGGCAAGCTTAACGTCAAAACCACCTGCCCCTACTGTGGCGTGGGCTGTGGCATGGTGGCGTTTGAAGGTCCACAGGGAACGATCAAGATAAAGGGTGACAAAACTCACCCGGCCAACTATGGACGCTTGTGCTCTAAAGGCGCTTCTGTCCATGAAACCCTAGGTCTTAAAGACCGTCTTCTTTCCCCTGTGGTTCATGGCAAAGAAGTGGACTGGGACAGTGCTCTGGATCAGGTCGCCAACTCGTTCCGAGAAATCATCGATAAGCACGGACCAGATTCGGTGGCCTTTTATGTCTCGGGGCAACTGCTCACCGAAGACTACTACGTCGCCAACAAATTGATGAAGGGCTATATTGGCAGTGCCAATATCGATACCAATTCCCGTCTATGCATGTCTTCTTCAGTAGCAGGACATAAGCGGGCCTTTGGCGCCGATACCGTTCCCTGCAGTTACGAAGACCTGGAACTGGCAGACGTAATCGTGCTAGTGGGTTCCAATACGGCATGGTGCCATCCCGTTCTGTTTCAACGTATACAGGCTGCCCAAAAAGAGAATCCTAATCTGAAACTGGTGGTCGTGGACCCACGAGGTACAGAGACCGGTGATGCAACCGACCTGCATCTGCAAATCAACTCAGGCAGCGACGCCTTTCTTTTCAACGGGCTGCTTAGTTATTTAGTGGATCAGGGAAGCATTGACCATGATTTTGTGTCTAATCATACCAATGGGTTTGATGCGACCTTACGAACTGCCAAAGAGACTTGCGGGAGCATTAAGCACGTCTCAAAACATACCGGATGCAGTATCACGCAAATCGAAACATTTTATGAGCTGTTTTCCAAAACAGAAAACGTCGTTACCGTTTATTCACAGGGCATTAACCAATCGTCCAGCGGCACTGATAAGGTAAACGCAATCATTAACTGTCATCTCGCCACAGCACGCATTGGAAAACCAGGTTCTGGACCCTTCTCCTTTACAGGACAACCCAATGCTATGGGTGGACGCGAAGTGGGAGGTCTGGCCAATATGTTGGCCGCCCACATGGATATCCAAAACCCAGCACATCAATCGCTGGTACAATCATTTTGGAAGTCTCCACGCATCGCAAAAGAAAGTGGGCTCAAAGCAGTAGACCTGTTTAAGGCCATTGATGAGGGAAAAGTGAAGGCCTTATGGGTCATGGCGACGAATCCCGTAGTAAGCCTACCCAATGCAGACACTGTTAAAAAAGCAATACAAAAATGCGAGTTGGTCGTGGTATCAGATTGCATGGCCAATACCGATACTATGGAACTGGCACACATCAAACTCCCGGCCCTGGCCTGGGGTGAGAAAGACGGAACCGTTACCAATTCGGAAAGACGTATTTCCAGGCAGCGCTCATTTTTAACCGCACCCGGACAATCCAAGGCTGATTGGTGGATTATTTCTGAAGTGGCAAAACGCATGGGATTTGAAAACGTATTTTCATATCGAAGTGCGCACGAGATATTTTGTGAACACGCCGCGCTCACCGGTTATCAAAACGATGGGCGTCGCGATTTGGATATTTCGGGCCTAAGCCAGATTGATAGCGATAGCTATATGGGCCTGGCGCCCACACAATGGCCGGTGAATCAAAACAACCCGACAGGTAAGACTCGATTTTTTTCTAACGGTCATTTCTATACCGAAAATGGAAAAGCGAATTTCATTGCCGTCACTCCCCAAGAACCTGTTAGCGTACCTGATCGCAATTTTCCTTTTCGATTGAACACGGGTCGAGTCCGCGATCAGTGGCATACCATGACGCGCACCACCAAAGCGGCCAGGCTAAACGAACATACTCCTGAGCCTTATCTAGCAATCCACCCCAGAGACGCGGCCCGAAATGGATTGGAAGTCGATGGACTGGCGAAGGTCAGTAGTCCTTATGGAGAGATGACTGCGCGCGTCAAGTTAGATCAAAAACAGAGTCCGGGTCAGGTCTTCATACCTATGCACTGGACCAGTCAATTCAGCCTCAAGGCCAGAGTGAATAGTATAGTCAACGATCATGTGGACCCGGTTTCGGGTCAACCTGAACTCAAACACACACCCGTAAAGGTGGAACCCTACCGACCCAACTGGTTTGGCTTTTTACTTTCAAAACGCGAATTGCCCCTAAAGGACTTGTCCTACTGGACAAAGATCGACGGCGCTGGTTTTTACCGCTATGAAATAGCGGGCGAACAGAGTCCTCTGGACTGGTCAGACTGGGCCAGAGACTTACTATGCACCGAAGGCGATTCCATCAACTGGGTGGAACTGGCAGATCCCAAGGCCAGACGCTACCGCGGAATACGCATGGAAGGGGATGCGCTGGAAAGTTGCCTGTTCATTGGTCCCAACACCCTGCTTCCCCCACGAGACTGGCTAGCGACTCTTTTTAGTAAAGACACCATCAGTGTACAGGAACGGAATAGCTTGTTATTGGGTAAATCTTCAGAAGGTTTGGTGGACGACGGCAAACGTATCTGTGCCTGTTTCGCAGTGGGAGAGAAAAAGATACTTAATGCAATGAAAAAAGG
>JAOUPJ010000312.1 GCA_029879945.1 Gammaproteobacteria bacterium | reverse complement strand
AAAGTCTTTATCTGCTTCATTGAAACCGCCGGCTACGGGTGCCCTATTGGCAAAATTTACAGTGCCATACTTTTTTCCGTGGACGTTGATACTACAGCCAATATAGGACTGCATACCCAAAAAGCTCGCCGCAGGATGATCCTTGTAGCTGGAAGTGGTGACCTCATCTATCGCCAATGTTTCATCTGTGGCGAATGTAATCTGACAAAACGTCTTATCGAGAGGAAGAACGGTCCCACGCCTTATCGGGAGCTCGCTCGTAACTATGGTATTGAGAAATTCCGAAGTATTTGATATCGGATCCTGCTTACCCACTTTTCCGACTTCACAGCCAAGAAGCCTGCAACCTAATTTGAGTGTCTCATCAATCTGTTGATCGAAACTCAAGTCCGGCCGTGAGATGATTTCGTGCAGAGATCGAATTCGAATCGCTTGATGCAGCGCCTGATTTTCGCGATGCACACTAAGAACCCCGGAGCCAAGCCCCAGACCTGAGTGCCGGGCCCACAGATAGAGCAGGCCTAAAAATATACTCGTGAGTGTGACAAAACCTAAGATACTTAAACTCATTGCACTATAAAAACCGTTTCCCCAACTACTGCTATTCGCTTTCTTACCAAATAGAAGTTTTGAATTAGTCTAAAAAATTTCTCAATCTTGTCTCAATTCAAAAAGAATTCCAGACTACCTATAGAATCGAAAAGAAATGACTTGTCTAAAGTAGTGAAATTAGAAATAGTTCACAGAATCCACTAATTACACTAATCAGTCAGGTAATCGAGCGCCTTACGCGGCAGGGCTCGTTAGAGGCCGCTGGTGCCGATTTTGCTACCGCTGGAGTATATGATGGGTCAGAGTCGGGAAATTAGCCTGAGATGCCGCCAAGCAGCGCTTATTATGACGAGTTGGTCGTAAGGATAAAGTTAAGCACCCGCGAATACGAGGAGTACTACCGGGGAACGGCTAAGTATGTGCTTACCTACGCCCTGGACGGGCGCAGTGTAAAGTTCCCCGCGGGTCTACTGAGGCCCTATCTCTCCCACAATGGCATCCACGGCGAATTCATAATCCGTTTTGACCAGAACCAAAAACTAATCGATTTTCGCCGACTGGGAGAATAGATCACGCCCTCAAACGGTCTTTGGGGAAGCCTCTCCTTCGTGTGTATGCGTATGATCCCCGTGCTCATGGTCGTGATTGTGGTCATGGCTATGATCGTGTGGACCATGGCTATGGGCGTGCCCGTCCGTATGGTCATGAGGATGGGCATGGGCCACATTTCCGTGATAGTGAATCTGCGCCTTGAAGGCACGGCGATCGCGGATGAATGCGCTTATCAATGCGAGGCAAAAAGCCAGCGCACCGGTCAATACGATCGTAGCCCCGGAGGCGGCATCAAATTGATAACTTGAATACATACCCACTGCGCCTATTACCAAGCCCAAAAGAGTCGAAAGGAATAACATCCGCGAAAAGCTATCGGTAAGGATACGTGCGGTTGAGGCTGGCGCAACCAGCGTCGCGGCTATCATTGTTACACCCACAATATTCATGGAGGCAATAATGGCCATGGCAAGCAAAATGGAAAATGCCACCTGTATCAGCTCGGTGCGAACACCAAACACACCTGCTGTTTCTGGATCGAAGGTGGAAAACAACAAGGGGCGATAGAGAAAAACGACAGCAAGTATGGTGATGACGAAAACACTGGCAATAATTATTAGATCCATGCTGCTAACGCCCAGAATATTCCCGAACAGCGCAGCCTCAAAACTTTGAGTAAAAGATCGTACTCGTGAAATGATGGCAATACCCAGGGCGAAAAACGCCGTTGTAACGATGCCTATGGCCGCGTCTGATTTTATTTGCTTGCCCTTGGTCAGTTGATTGATGAGCATGGCGGCCAGGAAGCCCGCAATACCGGCCCCCACATAGAAGTTCACATTCAACACATACCCCAGAACAGCTCCACCAAACGCTGCGTGAGAAAGCCCGTGGCCGATGTAGCTCATGCCTCTCAAAACAATGAACACTCCGATAAGCCCACAAAGGCCACCAACCAGTAAAGCGGCTAACATTCCGTTTCTGAAAAACTCATAAGCAAAAGGAACTAAGAATTCAGTCACAGCTCACCCCCTAGTGTTTGTGATGATGCGAGTGAGCAATCAATACATGACTGCCATGGTGGATGACATCGAGGTCCCCGCCGTAGGTTTCACTTAAAGTCTTTGATGTGAAAACCTCTTGTGGTTTACCGGCAGCAATAACATGCTTGTTAAAGCAAATCACCCAAGGTAGATGGGCAGCGACTGCGTTTAAATCGTGGGTGGTAATGATAATGCTTATCCCGTCTTCATTGAGGTGTTTCAAAAGGTGCAGCACATCGTGTTGCGTTTTGATATCTACACCTGAAGTGGGCTCATCCAATACCAAAAGCTTCGGACTGCTAATCAAAGCACGCGCAAGAAAGGTACGCTGTTGCTGTCCACCTGACAAGTTTCGTATATGCTGATTGAGATAAGCAGAAATACCCAGCTTTTCTGCCAGCTCTGCCACCTTGGTCTTTTCTTCGCGACTCGGCCATGGGATGTAGCTACGATTTGTAAACAGCCCCATCATAATGACTTGTTCCACGGTAACTGGAAAAGTCCAGTCCACCGTTTCCAACTGGGGCACATAGCTGACTGAGCCACGAGACAGTGACGATACGGGTTTACCCATAATCAGCACCTCTCCCCCATGGGGCTTTAAGGTACCCAGTATGGTCTTTAAGAGTGTGGTCTTACCCGATCCCGTGGGGCCGATAATGCCGGCGAACAGCCCCTGTTCCAGACTCAGGTTCAAATGAGTAAACACCGGATTATCTTTGTATCCGGTGCTTACATCCTTTAACTCAATGATATGATTTGGACTCATAGACCACCTTGTTTAATTAATGAGTTCCTGCGGCATCCGACACATCGAGATCTGCCACACAGGCAGGGGATCCACCCAGCGCATTGGTCATAATCTTCATATTGTTGGCCATCATGCCCAAGAATGTGTGATTGGCATCACCCACTTCACCTGGTAAGTCGTCATCGGCCAGCTCATCGATAAATTTAGCGCCCGCCTCTTTTGCGATCTGTTCTAAGGTCTTACTTGGGAAGACTTCTGAACCAAATACTGCCGGTACATTTTCTTTCTTTAGTTGTTCAATGATACGAATCACTTCACGTGGAGTAGGCTCCGCAAAATCCGAGGGTTGAATTGCTCCAACCACTTTCATGCCATAGCGAGGCGCAAAATAGGCATACGAGTCGTGATAGGTGACCAGCTTGCGATTCTTGGCGGGGATCGATTTAACACACTCGAATATCGCGGCATCCAGTTTTGCCATCTTGGCCAGATACTCGGTTGTGTTTGCATAGTAGATATCAGCGTTTTTTGGGTCTACTGCAATCAGGGCGTCACGGGCCACCTCGGCATAGCGCTGAGAAAGGGCCATATTAGGCCAAAGATGCGGATTCGGATGGCCCTTTTCCGCCGGGAAACTGAAATCAAATTTCCAGTCATTTTTTGTAATCGCGGCATCACCTAGATTTAGAATCTTGGTAGTGGATTTTTTCACTTTATTGGCCAAATTGATGGTGGGTAACTCCAAGTGCAGCCCATTCATAATAATGAGATCGGCCTCACGCAACACCTTTGCATCAGAAGGAGCAGGCTCGAAGGTATGGGAATTGACGCCCTCGGGCACAATCCCTTTAACGGATACCAAGTCCCCGCCCACATTCTTAACAATACTGGTGATGGGGGCTACGGATGTCACCACGTTCAATTTGGCCGCGTGACTAGTCCCCACAGACACTGTCGCCAACAAACCCAGGACCAATCCACCCGCAATTTTGTACTTAAAAGAAATCATTTTTTCACCCTCTTGGCTCATCACTAAGCCTACACGCACTTTATATAGTCTTCCCTGCCACCAACAAAAAAACAAATAACTTATTGATATTAATTAATAATTTATTTATCACTCTAGTTTATGCTGTCTATTCTATAAACAGAAAGTTAAGAG
>JAOUPJ010000311.1 GCA_029879945.1 Gammaproteobacteria bacterium | reverse complement strand
ATCGGACTCGGCGGGGCTATGCCATGACTGAGGCAGGCGAGCTGGTGATGCATCGTGCAAACAGTATGGACGAGCTGGCCATCAATTTAAAGCGAGAGTTGATGGGGCGTGACATCCGCCTCCAGGGGACTATACGGGTTACGTCTCCCGAGGGAATCGCATACCAATTACTCACGCCAGCGATCAAGACGTTCGGTGACCAACATCCAGAGATACAGGTGGAGCTATTGGTCACAAATTCTGAACTGGAATTGAGTCGTCACGAAGCGGACTTGGCAGTGCGGGTGACCAATGAGCCGCCGGACATGAGTCTGGCGCGGCGAGTGAGTAAGTTCAGGTTTTGTTCCTATGCGAGTCCGGAATATTTACGTGAGAACAATCATTCAGAAATGTTTTCTCATCGATGGATAGCGATTAGTGATGAATTGAATTGGATCGTCCCGAAAAACTGGGGGAGTTGGAAAAAGATCAGTGAGCAAGTGGTGTTTTCCAGTTCTCAAACATTGATTGCTACACATAGCGCGCGCTTGGGTATGGGCGTAGTTATACTTCCCTGTTTTTTGGGAGACACTGATCCCGGCTTGGTTCGTGTGGGAGAACCTTTGGAAAATCCGGTGCCTGATTTATGGGTACTGACTCACCCGGATCTTAGAAACACGGCCCGAGTGCGCGCGTTATTGATACACCTCTATGAATTTTTACTGGAGAAAAAAGAATTGCTGGAGGGGGGATGTACTGGAGAGCACTGAATGTGAATCCGTTTTAATAATTACCTGTAAAATAGTATGTTTCAATGCTGAGTATTCCCTTATGGGGATCTCATTAATCCATGGGTGTGGTTCCTAAAAAATCGATTTTTAAAGCAACTCCTCCTGAAAGTATTTCAGGCGTATGGTTTCCGGTTTTAGTTTGGGATGGAATAGTCCATTGACTTTTTCGTGTATCAATAGGCGAATCTTTTCTTGCGAATCGGCCGTAACATTTATGTTTTCACCTACCGCTGAAGCGATGTGCTTTCCATCGGGGAAGACACGAATCTCAAATGTGAGATGACTACGTGTGGGGTAGTAGGCCCAGGTATAGATAAAGCGCCAGTGATACCATGCTCCCAGTATAACAAAGATGTGAAATATTTCGTGGGGCCCTATCACGCCAGGCCAAAGTATAGGGAACTGGATAAAGTCAAATACAGCACCGATAGAATAGTGCAAACCGCCCAGCCACAGGTAGCGTATGCTTTTATCATCAAAGGTGCGTCGAAAATGCCAACTGGTGAGTACGCCCAGCCAGCCCAGTCCTAAATAAAAACTCAGACTCATCCAGCCTGGAACAGACGTGAAGAAGACCACTTCCAGTACGAGTCCGGTAATGGCAATAGCCCAAACCAAAAATAAAACTGTCCATCGCCAATGCCCTCTGAACAGGATCATATGGATGGGAGTGAAGGTACCGGCGATCAGTGTCCAGATGCCCGCATGATCCAGGCGCTGTAGCACTGCCCTGGGGGTGTAGGCTGGATCGAGCAGATGGTAGACACCACTCATGGAAAACAGAAAGATTAGAGAGAGTGAGAAGACCAATAGCGCAAACAATCGTGTACTGTTTCCCCATCCTTTAATCCAGAGAAAGAACAATCCCACAAAAGCCGCACCCGCAGTTAATAGGTGAGACAGGCTGCTAAAGGGTTCGCTGAATCCAGGTATGGGCTCGGGTATCATCTGAATAAGTATAGTGGCTTTTACGTCAGACTCTGGAAATTCGAAATTGGTTCATCTCACTTTAACGTACCTGATTTGTGGTCATCCGGATCCAAACTTTTCATGGCCTATTTGCACCCTCAAAGAATTCGTCATACCATCTCCCCATGTATGCCGTGATTTTCCGTGCTAAAACAAAACAGCTGGACTCGTCTTATGAGGAGACGGCCGCCCGTTTGCGTACCCTGGCAAAAGAAAAATATGGTTGCGTGGATTTTGTGGCGGCCTATGAAGCGGGCTCGGAAATCGTCATTTCATATTGGCCCAGCCTTGAGCAGATTGCTGCCTGGAAGCAAGACCCGGAACATATCGCTGCGCAGGAGAAGGGACGTGCTCAGTGGTATGAGTCATTCACGGTACACGTCTGCAAGATTGAAAAAGACTACGGTTTTACGCAGTAGGCTAGGGAGGAGCAGGCGTGATATTGGTCAATGGTGAAGAGACGGTTTCTGTAAACGTTAAGGACCGTGGATTTCAGTACGGCGATGGCCTGTTTGAGACGATTGCCGTGAAAGAGGGCAAGCCCCTGCTGTGGGCAGAACACATGGCGCGTCTGAAAACCGGTTGCGAGCGGCTTGGTATTCCTCACGTGGAGGAGCGGATCTGGCAAGAAGACCTGGCGAGAATTCTGGACTCGTCTCCCCGCCAGGTGCTTAAACTGGTGCTCTCACGGGGTATCGGTGAAAGGGGATACATGCATCCCTATCCGATTGTTCCTACGCGGGTTTGTTCTACTAGTGCCTGGCCGGAATATCTGGCATCCTATCTGCAAAAAGGTATTAGGATAATTCAGTGTAAAACGCCCGTCAGTGAAAATACCGCGCTGGCTGGCCTTAAGCACTTGAATCGGCTCGAAAATGTGCTGGCACGGGCCGAATGGCATGAACCGGATATTGTTGAAGGGCTGTTGACGGATTCTCAGGCCCGAATCGTGGAAGGCACGATGAGTAACGTGTTTAGTGTGCAAAATGGAGAATTGCAGACACCGCTGTTGGATGTTGCCGGCGTTGCAGGTGTGATGAGAGCGAAAGTGATGGAATTTGCTCAGAAACTAGGTATACCGCATAAGGAAACGCGGCTGACACGCGCTAGCGTAGAGCATGCGTCGGAGTTGTTCGTGTGTAATTCTGTCATCGGTGTTTTGCCGGTTTCGTACTTCGAAGATCGGAGCTATCCCGGCTCCTTGAATCCCCAGGGAATCACCCAAACACTGCTTAAAGCCCTACAAGAAGCGGGGTGTATCGCATGAATAGAGTATGGGCCTATCGAATCGGCGGTGGGGTGTTCATCTTCATTTTGCTCGTGATCAGCGTGTTCTGGATGCAGCTCCAGTCGTTTGGTGAAGAAAAACTCAATCTGGGTGCTGAACCCGTTAGCGAATATCTCATTCCTCCCGGTACAGGGCTCATCCGGGTTGCCAACGATTTGGAGAAGAAGGGAATTATTAGCAGTGCAGCCAAGCTGCGTTGGTTGGCCCGTTTTACGGGCAACATCGATGGTATCAAAGTGGGTGAATACGATTTATCCCCGGAATTGACAGTGAACGAATTACTGGCAAATATGGCCGAGGGTAAGGTTAAGCAGTACACGCTTACCCTAGTCGAAGGGTGGAATTTTAATCAGTTTATAGAGGCCGTCCTCTCCCATGAAAAGATCGAAAAGACCCTTCCCAATGGAGACCAAGAGACGGTGATGGCGGCGATCGGTCATCCTGGGGAGCACCCGGAAGGTCGTTTTCTTCCCGACACCTATCATTTTCCCATTGGCACCACCGATGTAAATTTCTTGAAGCGGGCCTACCAGGCCATGGAATCCGCCCTGGAAAAAGAATGGCAGGCACGCAACACAGCAGATATTCTTCCCTATGAAGACGCGTACCAGGCCCTCATCATGGCCTCTATTGTGGAAAAAGAGACGGCGGTTCCAGAGGAACGGGAGCAAATTGCCGGGGTTTTTGTGCGTCGCATTCAGAAACGCATGCGTCTGCAGACAGACCCTACTGTGATCTACGGAATGGGTGATAAGTATAAAGGGAATATCAGAAAGAGCGACCTGACAGAGGATACCCCGTATAATACCTACACCCGTAGAGGTCTGCCGCCCACGCCCATTGCCATGCCGGGTCGCGAGGCGATCAGGGCTGCCCTCAATCCTGAGGAAGGTGACGCCCTCTACTTTGTAGCAAAAGGGGATGGGAGCCATCATTTTTCGGCGACCAATGAGGAACATATACGTGCTGTACAGAAGTATCAGATCCGCAAACGTCGACAAGACTATCGAAGTACACCTACCCGGCTCTCCGGCA
>JAOUPJ010000065.1 GCA_029879945.1 Gammaproteobacteria bacterium | reverse complement strand
CCACAGGTCAGATGGGTAATTCGGAAGTCGGCCATCTCACCCTGGGTAGCGGCTGCATACTTTTTCAAGACCTGGTACGTATCGACCAGGACATTTCCAATGTCCGCTTCAATAAAAACCCTCGTTTCCTGGAAGCGATTTCCCTGGCCAAAAAGAAAAATGGGCGCGTACATCTATTGGGACTGGTCTCAGACGGTGGAGTGCACAGCCATATTAGCCACCTGGTGGAACTGATACGCCTGTGTGGCGAGCACCAGGTACAAGCCGTGGTCCATATGATTACTGACGGACGAGACACTCCGCCCCGTTCTGCCTTGCGTTTTTTGCCTGTAATTGAGCAAGAACTGGATAAGGCGGATGGGTTTATTGGTTCCGTGGTGGGACGATACTACGCCATGGACCGGGATAGACGCTGGCCCAGGACCGAATCTGCATGGCGCTTGTTTGTGGAGGGAAAAGGAGAACGGCACGACACTGCTGGTGATGCCATTCGTGCATCCTATGAAAATAATACGACCGACGAGTTTATTGCGCCCACGCTTATCCATGATGACGCCGCAATTCGTGAAGACGACTCGGTAATCTGTTTCAATTTTCGCAGTGATCGCGTACGCCAGATTGCGGCAGCCCTCACAGACGAGACCTTTCCTCTGTTTGAACGCGGAAACTACACACCCAGACATTTTGTGTGCATGACCGAGTATGCTTCACATTTTAAATTGCCCATCGCTTACCCACACGAAGATCCACCCATCACCCTGGCAGATGTGGTATCCAAAGCGGGAATCAAACAGTTTCATTGCGCCGAAACGGAAAAGTACGCCCATGTCACCTATTTTTTCAACGGTGGACAAGAGCCACTATTTGAAGGCGAAGAACGGAAAATGATTCCCTCTCCCAGTGTTGAAACCTATGATCGGGCGCCTGCCATGAGCGCCAATGCAGTGAGCAATGCGGTTATCGATGCCTTGGAAAAAGAGGAATTCGGATTTATCGTGGTCAATTATGCCAATGGCGATATGGTGGGTCATACGGCCAAAGAGACTTCGATTATCAAGGCAATTGAAACGCTGGATAAGGAAGTGGATCGCGTGATCAAGGTCGCATTGAGTAGAGGCTATAGTATTGTCGTCACTGCCGACCATGGAAACTGTGAACAGATGGTAGACCCCGTCACCCAGGAACCGCATACCCAGCACACCAATAATCCGGTGCCCTGTTTTGTGTTTGATAGCGAAAGCTGGGTACTGGAACAGGGGTTGGGTCTTTCGTCCATTGCGCCCACCATTTTGCAACTTATGGGACTGGAAGTTCCGCAGGCCATGCATAGCCCATCTATTCTGCGCGCTGCAGACGATACGACAGCACCCTATAAAAGGCAGGCTTAAACATGAAATTTGTAGACAAGATACCGCTAGGCTTTTTAATAGCGGCCTCACTCACCCTGGGTCTGGCGCCCTTCATGCCCGAACCCCATGTGTGGGAAAAATTGAAAATGCTGGCGAGTGGCGAGCTCAGTAAACTGATTGATATTTTTGATCTGTTAATGCACGGTGCACCTTGGGTGCTGTTATTAGTCAAGCTTTCCAGATTGAAGAAGGCCTAGTTCCAGGTTAAGGCAGTGGACTCAAAGCTGAATTCCCCGACTATATTCACATCTGTCGTCGCCCCTCCCCCCGAAGCAACAGCAACACTAGTGCAGGTTCCATTGCCGGCTGTTATATAGTCATTCACAGTTCCAGCCACCAGTTCATTCCTGGTGATATTGATGGTACAGTCTGAAGGCGTTTGCCAAATGGCCGAATCTGAGGGCCTGAAGACTCGCACTGAGCCAGTAAGACTGGAGGCCACTTCCCCCTTCACAATCCCGGTTACATTGACTCGAATCGAATAGGCTGTGGTTACGCCATGCGATGTATAAAATCCAGTCGACGCATCCAAGGGCCCACCACAACCGTCATTGATATTGTAGTTGATAGATGAACTCACCTCGCCAGACAAGGTAATGCTAACGCCACACCCACTCTTTATATTGCTCTTGTTTTCCGAGGTAGAGCTTGATTCGCAGGAAGCCATAAGTAGGGAAAGCAGAGAAATAAGAATTGAGTATACTCTAGGTGACATATCGGGTCTCGAGTCAACGCGTTCAGTGGTTTTCTGCAATATGAATACCGCTATTTTAGGGCTTGTTAAAGCATGTACTGACCACAGTTCCCTTTCCCGGCTCACTTTCTATAGAAAGAACACCACCATGTGCCTCTACAATCATACGACAGAGATAGAGCCCCAGACCGTAACCACCGGTATCGCGTTGACGAGATTTATCGACTCTGTAGAAAGGTTCGGTGAGATGGGCAAGGTGCTCAGCGCCTATTCCTGCCCCAAAATCTTTAACCTGAATCGTAATGCTTTTGTCACTCTCTGATAGTGTTACCACCGGTGGAGTTGCGGAATCCGGCGTATGCTTCAGCGCGTTATCAAGCACGTTTTTGAGTAACAATTTTATGCGTGCGTTATCTCCCAGCATCTCCACTTCCTCACTGGGCAAGTCGAGTTTCAGTTGGGCCGAGGAAAAATGATCCTGGACGAGTTGATGGATCAAGTCCTGCAAAGAAATGCGGCTGTAATTCAGTGATTGATGACGGTTGGCCAGTCTTTCCGTTTCCAGCAATTCTTCGATCAGCTTCTCCATCTCGTCCAGGTCTTTTTGTATTTCCTGCCGAGGTTTTTCTTCGTTAAGCAGTTCGGCTGCAACTTTCGCTCGGGTTATGGGGGATCGAAGTTCATGGCTGATGGCCAGGAGCAGTTGTCTTTTTGCTTCCAATAACTGCTCCAGATCCTCTGCCATGGTATTTATACTGTTTGCCAGCACACCCAACTCGTCCTTGCGATTGACTTGAATTCGGTGATTCAGTTCCCCCGAGCCGATGCGAGAAATCCCTTCCCTTATAGTATGAACCGGTGAAATCAATTTTTTTGTCAGGTGAAACAGTATCAGCAGCAACAATGCAACAAGCGCAATCGGAATCCAGCGCCAAACCAGCTCATTGCGTACACGTTTTTCTGAAAAAACCAGGGTGTAGTCTGGATACTTTGCAACAAGATATTCCTTATTTTTAGAAAAACCAAATGCGTATTCAATATTGTTGAATTGCCGCCAATGGTGGGCGTCTATCTCCTGCAGGTCTACCGTTTTTCCATCAGTAGACCATTGCCCATTGCTGGCTATGAATGCAATGACTACCCCCAGTTTTTCCGAAAGGTCCTGCGCCCTATCCAGCCGTGGGGGCATGCCCAGATCCTGCTGCACATACTGAATATACTGAAACAAATGAGGCTTTACCGTATCAGCAAAATGGGAACGAAAGGCACTGCCAATACTGATGGCAATGAGTATCAACAATATCACCGAGGTTCCAATATAGAGCAGTGTTAGTCGCCCGGATAAAGAATTGAGCAGGTCTCTATGCCTCTTTCTTACACTCATTCATTACGCCCCACGAACACATAGCCGGTACCGCGTACGGTTTTGATACAGTCCAGCGGTTTGAGTTTTTGTCTAACCCGACTCACCAACACATCTACGGAGCGAGTAAACAACTCTGCATCGATACCTTTAAGCGCATTGAGAATTTCGTCTCGAGTAAACATCTTTCCCGGGTTGCTAGTAAAGAGTTCAACCAAGCCATATTCCATTGTGCTCAAATCGAGTATTTGATTATTAAGACGTGCTTCGCGCAATTGCAGATCCACGATCAAGTCCCCAAATTGCAAGACGTGTTTGTTTGTACCACCCTTGTTGCTGCGGGAAAGTATACGATTGATACGGGCGACCAGTTCCCTGGGCTCAAAGGGCTTGGGCAGATAGTCATCCGCACCCAATTCCAGACCCACTACCCTATCCATCACATCACCCCTCGCTGTTAGCATGATGATAGGAATTTCACTTTCTGCCCGAATTTTTTTACACAACTCAAAGCCATCCATTTCGGGTAACATGACATCGAGTATTAGTAAATCATAGGGAGTTGCATGAAGCATCTTCAGGCCAGTCGAGGGACGTGCAGCACACTCCAGCGTGATGGCATGACCAGACATAAATTGCGTTAATAACTCGCCCAGCCTTTCATCGTCGTCTATGAGTAGGATTTGCATCGTTTGCTCGTAATGGTTTGACTCGAATTATACTCCGGATTGGACGGGCGACACCAATGAAGTGATGTCGCCCG
The DNA here is from genome assembly GCA_029879945.1 of Gammaproteobacteria bacterium. Classification (GTDB taxonomy): domain Bacteria; phylum Pseudomonadota; class Gammaproteobacteria; order S012-40; family S012-40; genus JAOUPJ01. Next base: position 9,440 of record JAOUPJ010000065.1, on the reverse strand, counting down.
ACCTTTTACATCCAGCTATGGCGTTTACTTTTTTCTGAATGTTCTGCCATAAACGCATTCAGCTTGGCCCGTTGATCATCATTTAAACTCGCGTAAAAACTACTAAATGCAGCCACCACTGCAGGTGTGGCTTCGTCGATTGCTTGCGTATGGCCTTTAACCATGTCAGACATTTTTTGTTCATCCAATACATTGCTTGAAAGCATCGCCTTCAGCTCAGCATGGTTTTCATCGTGTCTCTGCTTCATGGACTGCTTCAGTGCAAGCAATTCTGTCTTAACTATGTTCAATTTTTGGACCTGGCTTTCATTAAGGTCCATTTTTTTTGCAACCTTACCTACCAGCCAGTCGGCTTTTTCTTCCGGTGAACGATGTGACCAGCCATGTCCGCAGGCAGCCAGCGTGCCTGCTATTGCCAGCAAGGCACCACCAAGAAAGAATCGTCTACGTATAGTTCCCATTTTACAAGTCTCCTGTTGTTTGAGTTGATGGAGACAGTATCGGCTTTTTGGTGCAAAGAACCCTTACACCGGGGTAACGGTGTGTTACGGTTTGTAACAGGTGGGATGGGTACCCTTCGGGCACTGTCGCTGTCCACATTTAGTAACCCTCACCCGCAATTGTATCCGATATTTTTCTATTCTCAGAAAAAGGCAAACTGTGGCAAATCAAGCAACTCACCAATTTATACAATACACTATATTCCTAAATTCATTCTAATACTGCACAACAAAATCGACGACCTTTTCAATCAATAGACTCATTCCAATTCCTCTATTCACCTCTCTGGGCGATTTTTCTAATTATTTTTCAGATTGTGGAATTTTCTCAAAAAGTAATCTGTGGCGGCGTCGATAGTAACTTTGATCTAGCACGCATGGAACCCTTATTAATTCCATGGGAAAGAATAATAGTGTATTGGAGACTTGAGATGAACAAAAGTGCCCTTTTCGCGCCACTGTTGATGCTTTTATTTTTTTTCGGCAATGTGGCGTCAGCCGAGGAGTTGTCCCAGGATTTTGGCTCTCATCTCATTATTAAATACAAACCCACTGTGCAATCAAAAGCAGCGACAAACGCAGTCTTTGAAAGGCTTAAAGTCAATACTGGCAAAATTTTAAAACCCATCAAGGCCACGTCGAATAAGGCCAACGTTGTTTCTGTCTCCGAACGTTTGCCCATTAAAGACCTGGAAGCACTTGCCAAACAGATTTCCCAAGATCCTGATGTCGAATATGCGGAACCCGATTACGTTGCGGTACCTTTTGCAGTACCGAATGATCCACAATACACCAGCTCGCAATGGCACTACAAAGAACCGGCCAGTTTTGCCGGGGCGTTAAATCTGCCTCCTGCATGGGATATTACAAAAGGAGATGCGAATCTGGTCGTCGCCGTAATCGACACTGGATTTCGTCCTCATGTGGATTTAGAAGCACGTCGTGTTGCAGGCTATGACTTCATTAGTTACGCCAGCACCGCCAACGATGGTGACGGTCGCGATGCGGACGCCACCGACCCTGGTGATTATTGCGCACAAGCCCAAAATCCAAGTAGCTCCTGGCACGGCACGCACGTCGCCGGAACAATAGGTGCGATAACCGATAACAATGTGGGTGTGGCAGGTGTAAATTGGAATTCGAAAATTCAGCACATTCGCGTACTTGGCGTGTGCGGTGGAGTAACCTCGGACATCTCTGACGGCATGCGTTGGGCTGCCGGACTGAGCGTGCCCGGTGTACCCGATAATGCCACTCCGGCCAAAGTGCTCAATCTAAGCCTGGGTGGTAAACATTCCTGTACCACAACAGAACAACAGGCCATCAATGATGTGGTTGCCGCAGGAGCAGTGGTAATCGTAGCCGCTGGTAATGCGAATGGAGACGCCGGTAGTCATTCACCTGCAAACTGTAATAACGTCATCACCGTCGCAGCCGTAGGTCAGAGCGGTCAACGCTCAGTATATAGTAACTACGGCTCAGTAGTGGACGTAGCCGCGCCAGGAGGCGACTCGTCTACAGACGGCATACTAATCATGTCCACCTTAAATGCCGGGACCAACACACCCGGTGCAGACACCTATCAGGAATACCAGGGAACCAGTATGGCAACACCGCATGTCGCGGGTGTGGCCTCGCTTATGCTCTCCGCGAATCCGGATCTCACTCCCGCAGAAGTCGAGTCCTATTTAAAAAGCACGGCCAGAGCATTCCCCACAGGCACAGTGCGTGACTGTAACACATCAATATGCGGTGCTGGTCTGGTCGATGCCTTCGAGGCGGTGCAAGCCGTGTCTGGTAATCGCGCACCCAAAGTGAACGCCGGCAGCGACAGACGAGTCAATCCCCTTGCTTCGATTACACTCAATGGAAGTGCCACCGATACCGACGGCACCGTACAATCATATTTATGGTCTCAGCAATCCGGAACGTCTGTTACACTCAACAACGCCACCACGGCCACTGCCAATTTTACTGCTCCCTCCACCCCCGGTGATATGGTATTTCAGCTAAGTGCCACCGATGATCTCGCTGCGGTTGGCACAGATACTGTTACAATCACTGTAAACGCTCCCCCCGTGGCAGATGCCGGACCTGATCTCACTGCGTCGCCCACATCTACTGTTGCCTTGAGTGGTGCCGCCAGTACAGACGACCTGGCCATTGCCAGCTACACCTGGACACAAACCGCAGGGACAACAGTAACACTGGCCAACGCCAATACGGTCTCTCCCAGTTTTACGGCGACAGGTGCGGTGGGTGATGTGTTTACCTTTAAACTTACCGTCACCGATGGAGATGGTTTTTCTTCAGCAGACTTTGTTAGTGTTACCATCGCAAACAAACCCACTGTGGATGCAGGACCTGACCAATATGTAGCTCTTGGTGCGAGTGTTAATCTGAATGCAACAGCGACAGACAACGGCACGATAAGCAGTTGGGCCTGGACACAAACATCCGGTGGTGCGGTAACCCTGAGTGGTGCGACTACAGCCAACGCCTCATTCACTGCCCCTTTCAGCCCTACTTCACTGACTTTTGATGTGACTGTTACGGATAACGACGGGTTGACAGATACAGACTCGGTGACAGTCTACGTGGTTAACGCCCCAGTCTCATTTATCTGGGTCAATAATATATACCAAAGTTCCACTGCATTGGTCACACTGGATGGCAGCTTTTCGTTTAGTAATAACGGCGGCTCCATCGTTGCTTATGAATGGGAACAAACTGCGGGACCGACCGTAACACTGTCTGACCCTACTGCAGTCTCTCCTACTTTTACGGTACCAATGGCTCCGGGTGAAACCATCACCATTCAATTGACTGTGACCGACAATATTGGTGCACGCGGCTCAAGCACTCTCGATATAATCATCTATGATGCACCACTTATTAGTGCCTTACCGGATCAGACAGTTGCGGTTAATACCAATCCAGTCTATCTAGCAAATGGGGTCTCGATCACTACTTATGGCGGCGGTACCCCAGCCTTTAACTGGACACAGACGGCTGGTACCTATGTCACGCTCACCCAGGTTTCTGGCCCAGTATATAGCTTCATTGCGCCGGCCAGTCCGACTACCCTGGTGTTTGAACTAGAGGTCACGGATGGTGTGGGTATATCCAGCTATGCTGAAACAAGAGTTTCTGTAGGTGGTATGCCTTTCGCCAATGCAGGCCCGGATCAAACGGTCAACCCAGGTGCCACCGTGAATCTCACGGGAAGTTCCTCCAGTGATCCCGGCGGCAGCATCAGTGCTTACAGCTGGTCACAACTGAGTGGCCCCTCCGTTACATTAAGTGGAGCCACAACCGCAACCCCAAGTTTCACTGCGCCCAGCACAGCAGGAATTCTAATCTTCCAGCTTGCTGTGACAGACAACAGTTCAAATACAGCGACTGATCAAGTAGTCATTTCTGTAAATGCGGGCCCAACTGCAGATGCAGGCCCAGACCAAACCGTCGCCGCCTTTGATACCGTCTCCCTATTCGGTGGCGACAGCAGCGCGGCGGTAGGTTCCATAGTCAATTATAACTGGACTCAAACAGCAGGTGTTTCGGTATCATTGAATGGCCCCACCTCCGCCTATCCCTGGTTCACCGCACCCGGAACCACTGGCACACTTACTTTTGAATTGACTGTGACCGATGGAAATGGACTGACTGGCGTCGATACCGTTAGTGTTTCAGTTAGCAACGGACTGATCGTGAGTGCCGGAGCCGATCGCCTTGTTCAACCCGGCGCAACGGTTAACCTGGATGTTAATCCGGTCGGTACTACCAGCACGCTCACAAGCTTCGCCTGGTCTCAAACTGCAGGGACGAGTGTCGCAATGTCGAATAGCACTTCGAAGACACCTAGCTTTACCGCTCCTATCGCGTCTGGAATTCTTTCATTCCAGATCACTGCGCAAGACAACCTGACTCAGGAAGGAACCGATACAATCAACGTTGAAGTTGAGAATGTAGCCCCTGTTTTAGGAGCATTATCTGATGTCACAGTAGCTCTCAACGGAGCTGTCAATTTCACGGTCACTGCAACAGATGCGAACGGCACCACGCCTACGCTGCAAATGAGTGGCGTACCAACAGGAGCCACATTCACGCCCGCAACCGGTGTCTTTGACTGGCCCACCGCTTCGATCTCTGGCAATCACAATCTGATTGTAAGGGCGATTGATGCGGATGATGTCACGCTCTATAGCGAAAAGACAGTAGTGATCGGTGTGGACTCAAAAGGCGTCCTGCAGTTCACCTTGAGTGCTGATTCGGTTTCAGAAACGGTAGGCTCCTATGTACTGAATGTTTCCCGAACCGCAGGTAGTCAGGGAGACGTGTCCGTCAATGTCGTCACAGTAGATCAAACCGCCACAGCCGGCAGCGACTACACCACTGTTTCACAAACACTGGACTGGTTATCAGGTGACGCCACTAACAAACCGGTAACAATCACCGTTACCGACGATGCAGACGCCGAATCCAGTGAGACTCTATTGGTTCGCTTGCAAACGGTTGTGGGTGGCGCTGTCATTGGAAGCACTAATGAGTTTACCCTCACTATCACGGATGACGATGCCTCCGGTAGTGCTGGTGCCATTCGTTTCTCCGCTGCCACCTATACAGTGGACGAAGCAGCGGGCCAGGCTGCTGTGCAACTCGAACGCTATTCGGGTAGCATGGGGGCCGTCGATGTCGCCTATACTACCAACGCATCCAGCGCGGGTAGCTCTGACTATGTTCATACTTCAGGAAATGTACTCTGGGCAGATGGCGAGATGGGCAGCAAAACCATCTTAATTCCCATTCGTGACGATGGCGATGAAGAAGGAGACGAAATTTTCAATATCACGCTTAGTACCAGTGATGCAGCAACCCTGGATAGCACGACTGCATCGATCCTGATTAAAGACAACGATGTGAAGGAAGAGCCCAAGTGCTTCATCGCTACCGCCGCCTTTGGCTCGGGTATGGAAAGTGAAGTACGCTATCTACGCGCCTTCCGTGATGAATACCTGAAACCCAACTCGCTGGGTAAAACGTTTGTGGATCTCTACTACACTTTGAGTCCGCCTGTTGCACGCTTTATCGCAGAAAATGATACGCTGCGCTCCATTGTCCGAGCAGGTCTAGCGCCACTCATCGCGATTAGTAAATCAATTGTATCTGACGAAGGATATGAGAAACAGACTGCAGACAAAGAATAAACGGATTAGAATATAACTAGAAGGCCCGCCTACTCGGCGGGCCATTTTTTTAAGGACGACAAATTCAACCGTTGTCTACAGGGGTTCTATCCTGCTCGTGCATGGTATCGTGATTGTGTAGATGAAAAGGGCTAGAAAGCAGTACCTTAATCAGTTCCGATTGTCGGGTGGTATTGGTTTTTTTAAAGACTGACCGTAACTGTGTCTTTACCGTATTAACAGAACGATAGTGGCTGCTAGCAATTTCTTCGATGCTCAAGCCATTTGCAATATCTATGGCTACCTTCGCTTCATTTCTACTAAGACCATAAATTTTAGTGAGAACCTGACTCGGTATATCCCGAGTATATTCGGTATCTCCAAAAAACATCGCTGCGCGTATCTGCACACCTTCAGATACTATCCCTTTGGCAAAACCACTGCTTCGAATTGGAGCAATAAGAACAGGAAGCGGTCGTTGAGAGTTAGTCCGATTAATTCCCAAGGCGCTACCAGCATTTAAATTCTTGGTTACATCACCTTGTACCGCTTCCATAACAATTTTTCTTAGATTTACTGTTTGACTTGGATCAGCGGCAATCATTTGGTTCTCTTCAATACGAATTGCAGTATTTGATTCTACCAACTGAGTCGCAATCTGATTTAAATAAACGGGGTGGGCGAGGTTATCAAATAGTATAAAACCAAAATTTTCATCCAAGATTGAATCTTGCGTTAACCCGTTATTTAAATTCAGAGTGACGAACTTACGTTGAATATCCAGCGATTGTTGAATATGAGGAATCAGCGCATCAACCAATTCAAGTAACTCGGCATTCATCTCACCAGCGTTTAAAGAACGATGCAGCCCGAGCCCTGCAATCCGACTCTCATCGACTATAATATTTGCACCGCTGAGATAGTAAACCCCCTGTGGATTCAGAAAATCGGTATAAAATTCGTGGGAGGAAATTTCCGGCGTCTCAGGCCTTAATATGTTAAATGTTTTGCCTACAGGTTTATCGGCCATCAACGCAAAACAGATATCAATTGAGCCGTAGTATTCAGCATACCGATTGGCCCAATAATCGGATACACCATAGGAAGCAAAACCACTAGCGTGTTGTACTTCTTTGTCTTGATAAACCATCACAGCAGCTTGCGCATCAACAAGCAGCGATATTTCTTTAAGCACTTCGGACCAACTATCTGGATCGGTTGCCGCCCTGTAAATGTGACTAATGACCGTTGATATCTTTGAAATTGAGGGCATCGTTTCTTCCATGTTAGTCGAATCTATCTGCTTCACAGTTTTTACAGCAACCAAGGCACCACTTGCAAGAAGAAGATTTCTCAATGAGGAAATAAGGTATAGCCAGAAATTGCCCAGAAAGACTACTGATCAGTCCTTAGATTTAGTATAGATTTATTTGAACACTTGGCAAGAAAAAGTTGATACTGAAAAAAGAAAACCGAACAACGTCGGTTTAAAAGATCCCTCAAAATCCATCTGAGGAATGATTTAACATGCTCTCATCTGCTTTTAACATATCATTGGGTGGGGATTGCAGATAAAAGCCTTTCTCCGCGAGCGCGATTTTGACCTCGTCCACATCCGCCCTGGCCAGCTTTCTGTCTGCGGTCAGCTCCAGGTCCATCACCCAGCTTAGCCTGCCCGTGACGTTTTCCAGGCCCTCTGGCATGGCTTTCAGCGCCTCATTTTGGTCCTCTTGATGAGGGAGATAGAGATACATTTCCATCTTCTTACTGCAACGGAAAATCATGCATTTCATATTTAGAACCAGTCAAATTCGATTGGGCATATTATAACCCAAACCGCGTTCCTCAGATATGAGCTTATGCGGCTTTGACAAAAGATTGAATGATATCGTCGACGGTTTCAATGCTCTTGCAGCCTGCCACACTCTTTCCGGCCTGCCAGTATTTCGGCCCTTTGGAGTTATCTTGAAATGAAGCCTTCAGTTGTCTAAAGGAGCGAATGGCTAATAGCATTCTCATGAGATACTTGCTCCGCTTGCCCTTCAGCATCTTCTTACTAAATCCACTCAGCTCCGTCCCCTTCTCTTTCAAGTCCTTTGTATTGATTATTGATACCGGCACACCTGTCACCTTCTCTGTCATCACGATATCTTTTTCCGTGGCATCAAGAATTGCCTGCTTGTATAGCTCGCTGGCCGTGCATTCCTGAGTCACTATAAATCGAGTACCTAACTGCACACCTGCATAACCCAGCTTCAGCGCTGCAATAAAGTCCTCTGCCGTCGCGATACCACCGGCACACACTAGGGGCTTGCCCTGACCAGACAGCAGTTCATAAAGCTCACGCATATCGCGTTTTCCAGCGTGCCCCCCAGCGCGGTTGTTCACTGCTATCAATCCATCGACCCCGCAATCCAGCCCCTTTTGTGCCCATTTCAACTCGGTGACATCATGATAGACTTTCGCATCATGGTTGTGTGCCTTTTCTACGACCCAGTCTGGTTTACCCAGTGAAGTGATAAAAAATCTTACGCCCTCTTCCAGAGCAATATCCACCCAGGCCTCCATTTTTTGTCTGTAACGCTTGGAAGACTGCTCTATCAGGGCATTCATGCCGATGGGTTTATTGCTCAGGCTTTTAATATATCTCAAGCCCGCTCTAAATTCGTAATTATTGACGTAAGTAAGTGTTATGGGTTGGACGACACCGATGCCACCCGCGTTGGAAATTGCCGCCACCAGCTCCGGATTACCGCAAGGATACATGGGGCCGCCGATGATGGGATATTCAATCCCCAAGTCTTTAGTCAAATCGGTATTAAGATTCACTGAGTCAGTCAATTCTTTATTACTCCCAATTTCCAGTCCACGACCACCCTGGAAACCATGTCTCCTTGTTGATCTCTGATTTCTGAATGCACCTGCACCACGATATCCTCCTTGACCACGGGCACCTGTGCCCAACCCTCTGCGATCAGATTTCCTCGCGCCTTTTTCAGATATTCAATATTGATGTTGATAACGATCCCGCGAACGTTGGCCGGTAGACCTGTTAACAGGGCCATTCCACTGGATAGCTCTCCCAGATTCGCCAAAGCGATGGCGTGTATGGAGTTCACATGATTTCGAACAGGTCTGCGGTCTTTCAACAGAATTTTTGTGTACCCGGGTTTCAGCTCAAGTATTTTGGATCTGATTGAACCCGAGTAGGGCACAGTGCGGGCGACAATTTTCGCAAATATCCACTGCCCTGCCGGAAGACGATTAACCCGATGCCAATAGCGTAGAATTTTTTGTCCGATGGACTCGTTGATTTCTTTCATGCACTAAGTATAGCCCTGGATTACTTATAAGTTTTTCGGCTGCTTTCCTCTACTTCATAGGTTTAATTTATTGGACTAAATCCAGATATGTACCATACTTCGACTAGGGCAGATTAGGTCACTTTTAAAGCAATATGTTTCAAAGCCGATAAAATAGAGGAATTACCTGTATGAGCACTTGTTTATCTTATTGATTTACAAGGTCTTTATTAAAGAAACTTTGAGCAGGAATCACGGTCTTAAAAGCCGGTGAATTGAGGCGGTAAAAACCTCACCATAGACAGGCAAATAAAGGTGATAGATTATGGGCACGCAACAGCACAAACCCTACCCAATGAATGTTCGTAGTTTTGAAAACATGACTTGGCTGGATCAGGGAGTTCGTATCTTTTTCGCCTCTATATTTGTAGCCCAGGAGATCATCGCGCCCG